>CAZCVM010000120.1:0-4408 GCA_964501965.1 uncultured Leptospiraceae bacterium
TTTACCTGCAAAGAGGCTCTGTTTGGAATCAAAAAGTCATTGAAGAATCGCCATCGCCATCTTTGACAGAAGGTTTGAGGGAAGAAATCTGCCAAAAGGCTGTCGATTTGATGCAGGCTATCCAATACAGCAGTGCTGGTACTGTTGAGTTTATCCTGGACATAGAAACCAATAAGTTTTATTTTTTGGAAGTGAACACAAGGCTACAGGTAGAGCATGGCATTACAGAATTGGTCACTGGATTGGATATTGTCGCGCTGATGATTGAGATAGCATCCGGAAAAACTCTTGAGCTGCGTCAAAGTGATATTGTGCGCAACCGCTGGGCAATCGAAGCCCGTATCAATGCCGAAGATCCAAAATTGTTTAGTCCGTCTTTTGGCTGTCTCAATACATTGCAAATCCCTCGAGGCCCGGCAGTTCGTGTTTTGGAAGGAGCTGAAGAAGGCTCCGATATTCCGCCTTACTATGACTCATTGATCATGCTTGTCATGGCTTCCGGACGCAACCGCAAAGACGCGATCAGCGTAATGGATCGGGCACTAAAGGGGCACTTAAAAATTGAAGGCGTAAAATCATTGCAGCCTTTGATCATAAATATCATTCGTCATCCCGATTTCGCGGTCGGCAATTATGCGACAAATTTTATCGAGAAAAATATTGCCGAGCTTACTCAAAATATTCCAGACCACGAAGATGAAGACGAAGTAATGCGTATCGCGCGTTATGTGGCAGAACGGTCCGCTCTTGGCGTACCGGACTGGATATAATTTCAAAAATAAATAACTCAGCAAAAGAGAGCAAACAATGCATATTCAAACCCATATACAAACAAAATCCGTAAAAGAAGTTTTGGATGAAATCAGAGAAAATGCTGGTATACGATTGACCTCAACTGGAATGCGTGATGCCGGACAGTCGGATTATAAAAACCGGCACAGGCTATTTGATTTAATCAAACTGGCTCCCCATTACAATGAAATGGGCCTTTTTAGCGCGGAATGCCATGGCGGTGCTAGATGGCATGTCGGTATTATGAGCCGCAAAGAATCACCTTTTGAAGAGATCGCAGCTCTGCGACAAGCAATGCCCAATGTGATGTTGCAAACATTGATCCGTGAAACAAATCTCTGGGGTTACCGGCCTTATTCGAAAAATATTATTGAATATGTTGTGTCCCGTGTGGATATAGATGTCTGGCGCACTTTTTCTTTTTTGAATGACATTCGCAATATGCGTACTGTGGCGGAAGTGGTCATGAAACGCGGCAAATTATTTGAGCCAGCGATATCTTTTACCCAGGCTGATTGGGCTGACAATGCATATTATTTGTCTGTGGTGGATGATATTGTGGATTTGTGCAGCGGCAGCCAGGAAATAATACTATGTATCAAAGATATGGCAGGTGTCGGCAGTCCCAAGCGGATTAATAATCTGGTAGACGCAATTTTGCAAAAGTATCCAGATTTAATTGTCCAATACCACCGGCATAGTACGGACGGGCTGGGCATTCCTGCTTTGCTGGCAGCAGCAAAAGCGGGCGCAAAAATACTGGATGTGCAGGAAGATTCCTTGACCCGTTTTTATGGACAGCCTGCTTTGATGCCGGTTATAGCCCATTTGGAAGAAAATAATATCCCAGTTTTGATCAATAAAAAATTCGCGGCTAGATCTGTCCAGGAAGTGCGCAATTGGATTGGTCAGTACCAATGGGCGGAAAGTCCATTTAAGGGATTGGATTATGGAGTTACCGAACACCGTATGCCAGGCGGGGCTTTCCCGAGTTCTTTTGAACAAGCGTCTAAGGGCGGTTTTTTGCATTTCATGCCGCATATACTCAAGGTTATGGCATTGTTCAATAAAATTGTCAATTATTTTGATGTAACACCTGGATCACAGATCACCTGGGTTACATGCAGTGGCCTAGTCAACAACTATGCGAAAGAGCGGGGAGAAAAGGGAGTACAGCATTTGATTGGATTGCTTACCAAGTTTGTTCACAGACACAAACAAAATATAGACGCATTGAAAGAAAAAGACCACAATGAAATGCTGCTTCTATTTCGTCAATCACCGGGTGATTTCAAAAATTTGCTGATGGGTCATTATGGTAAATTGCCGAATGGCTGGCCCGCTGATTGGGTGTACCAGAGTGCTTTTGGCGACGATTATCAAAAAAAGCTCGCTGACCGGACGGATCAATCTCCGTTGGATTTAGTGCCTGTGGATGATTTGGAACAGTTGAAAACAAATTTGCAGGAATCCATTGGCCGTATTCCGACAGATGAAGAGTTTGTCCTGTATCTGATGCATCCTAAAGATGTGTTGAATTTTATTCAATTTCGTGATAAATTTGGAGCAGCTCCTTTGGTACTGCCTTCTGAAGTATGGCGCAATGGATTGCAAAAACCCGGAGATACAGTAGAATTTGATTTGGAGGGAAATCCCTATACTATCGAATTCATTTCCAAAGGCGATGAACATGACGGTGTGGTACACATGGTCATGAAAATCAACAATCGCATACGTGTCTTCGCGGTAGATACGCCGCGCGTCAAGAAAAAAGAAATCCGCATGGCAAAAGGAGACAATGAAGTGGGGTCGCCTATCAATGGAAATGTCTGGCGGATAGGGAACCCTGATCGCGGTATTATTAAGGTCGGAGATATTGTGCATGAAGGGGAGGAAGTGGTCAACCTGGAAGCAATGAAAATGGAAACAGCTATACTGTCACCGTTTCACGCCAAAGTCACGGAAGTCGCGGCTCACTTGAATGAAAATGTCATCGAAGGTCAGCTATTGCTCGTTTTGGAAAAAATTGAAAGCAAAAAATAGCTAGAAAAATGCCGGAAATTATTGTTCATGATTCTTTGCTGGGCTTTATGAAAATTTATATTTTGCATTTTGCCAGTAAAGAGGAATTGTATGGCAAAGATTTTCATGATCAGATGTTGAAAATGGGATATGAAGTTTCTTATGGCACGATTTATCCCATTTTTCACAAAATGGAACAAAAAGGTTATTTGCGGCATTGTGATAAAAATGTCAATGGCAAAATAAGAAAATACTATTCTTTGACTGATCATGGCAAAAAAGCATTGGAAGCATCCAAAAAAAGAATCCGGGAAATGGTCGATGTCTTGAATCAGTAAATAAATGTCATAAAAAATTAATTAAGAAAAGTAAATAATAGGCAATTTTCAATTGTTTTTAGTAATTGTCCATGGTTTTTTATTGATGTTTAATGCAATTGTTCTATGCAATTGTTCTATGCGCAATTCTGCAATTGATAGCTGTTAAGCGCAACAATTAAGAAGGGAAATGACAAGTCAGCCAACCGTTTTGCCGTGCTACAGTGGGCGGTACTTCCTGAGAACAAATGCTTTTTGCTTTGAAGCATCGCGGGTGAAAGCTGCATCCTGAAGGTGGAGATATTGGTGAAGGTATCTCTCCGCTCAATGATTGAGCGGGCTTGTTGTCTGGATGGGTCCTCGGCAATGACGCTACCAACGCCTGACTGTAGGGATGGGCCGGATTGGTGAACAAAGTATTGGTTTTTTGGTATTCTACGATTTGTCCCAAATACATTACAGCCGTAAAATCCGATATATAATGCACCACGGATAAATCATGGGCGATGAATAAGTAAGTTAGCTGTCTTTGTTTTTTTATGTCTTGCAATAAATTGATAATTTGCGCTTGCACGGAAAGGTCAAGCGCGGATACTGGCTCATCCAGAACAAGGAAATCCGGATCCAGAGCAATGGCGCGGGCAATGCCAATACGCTGACGTTGACCACCAGAAAATTCATGCGGAAATCTGTACAAATGGTAGGGTTCCAAGCCCACCTGTTCGAGCAATTGAACCAGATTGTCTCGCAATTGTTTTTTTTTGAGCAGGATTTTTTTTTTGTGAATTTGAAACGGCTCTGCCAAAATGCTATAAATGGACATACGCGGATTTAATGAACTGTATGGGTCCTGAAAAACAATTTGGATTTTCTTGCGCAAATCATGCATTTTGCGGGCATTTAAGGAAGAGATATCCGTGCCATTGATAAGAATATTGCCGCTTGTGGCTTGAATAAGGCGAAGTATGGCCCGACCGGTAGTACTTTTCCCGGAACCGCTTTCCCCGACCAGAGAAAGGGTCTGACCCTTAGGAATGGAAAAACTCACGTTCCGTACAGCATGGACCCATTGAGTGGTTTTGCCCCAAAAATTCCGCTGGGAAACAAAATTTTTTACAAGATTTTGTACCTCAATCAAAGAACTACCTCAATACATTTCATTAAATATGGACAAAAACAATCATAATGATTCTTCGTTTGTCAAGCGAAATAAACAAATTTATGGGAATTTTTAGTCTATAAAATTTATTCGATTGACATTACCATACAATAACAGC
>CAZCVM010000120.1:4418-6787 GCA_964501965.1 uncultured Leptospiraceae bacterium
TTGGAATTGAATTGAATTTAATGATTTTTAACAAGATTTGACTCGAATAAATAAATGAAAATTCAAAAATATTGAAAATGGGTCAGTGGATAAATGCATCAGATAGAAGAAACACAAGAGGACAAGCAATCGCAGAGGCTGGATCATCGTCAAGAGTCGTCTGATAATGAAAGCCGCATTGGACAAGCTAAAACAATGGATGAACTAGAGAGACGTTTATCATTGGAAAGAATGGTTTCGTTTGTATCGGCATTGTTTATTGGAGTCAGCCAAAACAATTTGGATGAGAATGTCCATCAGGCTTTGGCCATTATAGGCAACACACTTAATGTCGACCGGACGTATGTATTCTTAGTCAACCGCGATGATCCAGAATCAATCAGCAATCAATATGAATGGTGCGCTGCGGGGATTGAATCTCAAAAGCAAAAATTGCAAAATTTGCGGTTTGGTTCCATGCCCTGGTGGGAAAACGAGATTAAACACAAAAAAATAATGCTCATCAATAATGTGGAAGATTTGCCGGAGGAAGCGCAAAAAGAAAAGCAAATGCTAATCAGTCAATCCATTCAGTCTTTGATGGTTGTGTCCATAAAAGTCAGGGATTGGTTTTATGGTTTTATTGGATTTGATTCTGTGCAAAAGGCAAAAAATTGGGACAAAGCTGATGTTTATGTACTTTGCACTTTGGCGCAAATATTTGCGGCTGGATTGCAAACCATTGATCACCAAGAAGAAATCCGCCGAAATGATGCATTGTTCAAGGATATGTTTCAAAAGCATAGTGCTGTGATGCTTTTGATAAACCCGCAAACCGGTGTTATTGTCGATTCCAATGAAGCGGCACAGAAATATTATGGGTATGAAAAACAAATTTTGGCTGGAATGAACATTACGCAGATAAATACGCTCAATTTGCGTCAGATTCAACATGAAATGGACCAGGCAAAAAAGGAAAAGCGCAAAGTTTTCTATTTTTCGCACAGACGGGCTGATGGTTGTGTCAGAAATGTTGAGGTGCATTCTACGCCCATAGAGTATCTTGGCAAAAATTTGCTTTTCTCCATTGTGTACGATATTACTGATCAAATAAATGCAGCGCACGACAAACAGTTGTTGATCGAGCAATGGCAAAGTCTATTGGATCATAGCCCGAATCCCATATCCGTTTATACAGCTCAAGGCAAATATATCCAGGTGAGTCAAAAAGTAACACAATTGCTTGGCAAGACCCGTGAAGAAATTTGCGGCAAAACATTTCATCAATTGTTTGATCCAAAGGTAGCAGATATTTTTCAAGCCCGTATTGATATAGTATCAAAAAGCGGTCAGCCATTGATTGTGGATGATATATTGAATATTGCCACGATCAATAATGTTAATAAGGTCAACATAGCTGACCAAGATGAAGACAATAAAAAAGAAAACAATAATGAAAGAAATGCTCTCAACGACAGCAATAAGCTCAATGGCAATGTCGATCCTGATATCAAGTATTTTAAAACAGTGATTTTTCCTTTGGGGGGTGTGCAAAATCTTTTGGCTGGTATTTCCACAGAAGTCACAGACTTACTCATCCAAAGGCAAAACAACAATAGACTGAAAAAAAGTTTGTACAAAATTTTGAACAAAGCCCCGCTTGGTATCCTTGGATTGGATCAAACCGGAAAAATTTTGCTGGTCAATGAACAAATAGAAAATATTTTGCAGCAAAATACAGATTTTGTGAAGCATAAAAGTGTTCTGGATGTTTTTGACAGTCAATCAGATAAATGGAACAAAAAATTGTTCCACAAAAATGTGTCAGGGAAAAGAAGATCAGAAGCATCCTCATCTATGTCCAGAGCGCAAGAATTCTTTTTGACACAAAAAGAAAAAATCACCATCGAGCCTGGCAAGCACAATCAATCGGAACAGTATATTCAGGGTTTTCTTGTTCCTCTGGGCTATGCGGATATTGATTTTTCTTTTGTTTTATTCGTCCAGGACGTATCCTTAGAGTACAAATTGGAGCAAAAGCAATTCTTATTGCAGAATAAGATCAATGATATAAGTCAGTATATGAGAGATTTGCAAAATTTGTTGAGCGAGACTCATCGGTTTGAACAAAGCGAGTTAAGGCCGGATAAAGATTTGCACAGCGATGATATGATTTTGATTCAGTATCTGCAAATGGGATACAACAACCGGCAAATCGCGCAGCGAATGGATTTGGCGGAAATCACTATTAAAAAAAGGTTTTCCGCGCTATACAAAAAATTGAAAATAAAGAATAAATATGAATTGCTGGATTATATACAAAAAAATGGGCTTAGCAAAGGATGCTAAATATAAATGAAATGTATGTCCTATATGGAATACCATTTCCC
>CAZCVM010000121.1:0-2564 GCA_964501965.1 uncultured Leptospiraceae bacterium
GGAAAAGTGATAAATGCCACCAATCCATAACCATCTACCAATGTTCGGCGATATTGCGTTTTATTGTTATCTGCCAAAAGCAAAGACAATGTCGGCAGCAAAGCCGTGGATATAGCGATGCCAAACACACCCAAAGGCAACTGCATCAAACGATTGGCATATTCCAATGAAGCCACAGCTCCGGGGATATCTTTTTCCAAATACGAAGCAATAACCAGATCAATAATTTGATTGAGCTGGTACACGCCGCTGCCAAAAACAGCCGGCAACATAATGGTAAATATTTTTTTTATGGCCGGATGCCTCCAGTCCGGCTGAAAACGAAAACGAAAACCTTTTTTGTATGCCATAACAATTTGCATACTCAACTGTAAAAAACCACCGCACAATACCCCAATAGAAAGCATTTGTACCTGGGTTGTTGGATCAGAAATACGCGGAAAAATAAATAAATATATCGTAATAATAGAAACATTGAGTACCACTGGAGAAAGTGCCGGTACAGTAAAATGCCGGAAGGTATTCAAAATGCCCATAAAAAGCGATGCCAGAGATATAAAAAAAATATAGGGAAACATCTGACGCGACAAAGTAATAGTCAAAGCCAGAGTTTCATCCATATACCACTGCGCGGACAGCATCCGCACAATCCAGGGAGCCAGCAACTCACCCAGAACGACCAAGCCAACGAGCAAAACCAGCACAATGGAGATTACCGCATTTGCCATGGCAAATGCCTTTTCTTTACTTCCTTTGTTGCGCTCTGACAAATATTCTGCGAACACTGGTATGAATGCTTGGCTCAAAGCTCCTTCTGCCACTAAATTGCGCAGAATATTGGGAAGTTTGAATGCAATGATAAATGCTTTCGCGACCGGAGACACTCCAAAAAATTCGGCGCGTAGCATATCGCGCACCAGCCCCAAAATGCGGCTCATAAAAGTAAGTAGACTAATGATGAGTGATGACTTTGCTATTTCTTTCAATCCGGCCATGGATTTGAACAGACAAAAGACAATATACTTTTGTCAACCCAAAATAAAAAGATTCCTGAAAGCCCGAAAAAAAAAATTTGTCCTTGCGCTATTGACTGCACATCAGGATTCCTTTATATTAAAAGTACGAGGAAGAAATAAACCGTGGGAGTTGTTCCTTCATGGAAAAAAAAATGGAAAAAAAAGACAAAAATATGTATCGAGAAATGTGTAAATCCAAAATTCACCGAGCCACCATAACCGAAGCAAACCTCAATTATGAAGGTTCGCTGACAGTTGATCGGGACTTGATGGACGCGGCAGATCTTTTGGAATTTGAAAAAGTTCAGGTAGTGAATATTAATAATGGTTCACGTCTGGAAACCTATATTATCGAAGGTGAACGCGGCAGCGGCATAATGTGTTTGAACGGTGCTGCGGCACGTCTGGGTGAACAAGGTGATAAAGTCATTGTTATTAGCTACGCGAGTATGCCAGATCAGGAAGCCAGGGCATTGGTACCGCGAATTGTCATTGTAGACGACAATAACCGCATCAACTACCAAACAAGCAAATTGCCGGAAAAAGCAATTGCTTGATTGCTTAGCTGATTTCAAAATGGGCAAAACTGATGAAAAAATCATTATTTGAACATTATTATCCGGATCAATCATTGCATTTATGCGCGGATAGTCTGATTGCTCTGGCCCTCAACGAAGATATGGTAGCCAATGATATTACTTCATTGGCTACCATACCGGAAAATAGCCAGGGCAAAGCCACGTTAAAAGTAAAACAATCCGGTATTATTTGCGGCCTGGATCTGGTTCCCATGATTTTGTCAAAAATAGAATGGATGTGGACCCAGGTTTCTTTGTCCGGCAAGGCAAATGTTTCATTTTTGGTTAACGAGGGAGAAAGCATTGAGCCAGGCCAGGACTTACTGCGATTGCAAGGATCCTTACGCGTCATTTTGGCTGCGGAACGCACCATTATTAATTTTATCCAGCATTTGAGCGGCATAGCCACATTGACGCAAACCATGACACAATTGCTGGCAAATAGCCGTATCCAACTCCTGGACACTCGCAAAACTTTACCTGGCTACCGTTTACTAGAAAAATACGCAGTTCGCTGCGGCCACGCGAACAATCATCGTCTTAGTCTAAGTGATATGTTTTTAATAAAGGAAAATCATATACGCGCGGCTGGTTCCTTGGAACGAGCTATCCGTCAATGCCAGGATTTTCGTCAAAAAAACAGTTCTAAGGCGAAGATCGAAGTGGAAGTCACCAATATGGATGAATTTACTCGCGCCCATGCACTCAAAGTCGACCGGATAATGCTCGATCATTTTACCAAAGACATGGTATACAAAGCTGCTTCATTGAACCGTCCTGAAATACCATTGGAATTGTCCGGCAATATTACCCTGGAAAACCTATCCAAAATCAAAGACTATCCAATCCATTATCTATCCAGCGGCGCAATCACACATTCCGCGCCAGCATTGGACATATCACTATTGATGGACTTTTAGAACCGATTTTTGTCAACAAAAACAAATTATTTGCTGCATTCGTCGCATTC
>CAZCVM010000121.1:2574-6772 GCA_964501965.1 uncultured Leptospiraceae bacterium
GATTGCTTTTGGCTTTATCAAGGATCCAACCGCTCGTCGCATTCTTCTTTTTGCAAGTGATCCCTGACCTCGTCTGGAGACATAGTTTTATTGCCGCCGCAGCCAGACATGCTCCCCATCAGCAACACGCACACTGCAAATATTCCGATTTTTTTCATATTGAACATGTTTATTTGCCTTTCGATGAATGTATCATTGCCGTTTAACTTTTTTACGATTGTTTTACAGCAGACAAATTAATCATTGTCCGGTATAATGACAAGATTTTTTTTATTTTGACTCATTTTTGGTCTATAGACATGTTTTTATGATTTTCGGGACATAGTTATTTAAATGATTTTCTTGATAGTT
The DNA here is from genome assembly GCA_964501965.1 of uncultured Leptospiraceae bacterium. Taxonomy (GTDB): domain Bacteria; phylum Spirochaetota; class DYNZ01; order DYNZ01; family DYNZ01; genus CAZCVM01. The sequence goes on from CAZCVM010000121.1 coordinate 2,926, forward strand.
ATTTAAATCCGTTTAAATAACTATATTAATTGGATTTTTATAGTTATTTAAATAGTTATTTAAAATTTTTCACAGAATTGTTAAAAATTTCCCGTGCCAAAAAAAGTTTAGCTTGAAAAATTTGCACTGTTAGAAAAAATTGCTTTGCGTCATTTCTTTATTATTAAAATAAAAACAAATACGAGGCCGATACTATGATAAAAAAAATCTTCCGATATTCTATCTATACATTGACTGGTTTGATCAGTATCTTTTTTGCTTTTGTGTGGTTAGCCAACTACCATCCTGCGGAGATTGAACCGGAAGAGGTCATTTGTCCTGCGAACGCTCCCGTACTCCAACCCGGACAAAAAATCAAAGTTCTCAATTGGAATTTGCAGTATATGTCAGGCAAAAATTATGTTTTTTATTATGACAAATTGGACGGTTCCGGCCAAGATGAACGGCCTTCCGCTAAAGATATCAAAATCACTATCTCTGAAGTGGCCCGTATTATTCAGGATGAGAAACCTGATATCATTTTACTACAGGAATTGGATGAAAACTCGAAACGCACGGATTATGATGACCAATTGCAGCTTTTATTGAAACAAATTTCTCCCAAGTACAAATGTTATACAGATTCGTTTTACCACAAATCTGCTTTTGTACCGCATCCGAGAATCATGGGGTCTGTGGGCATGAAAATGGCAACCATTTCCAAATACAAAATTTCTGCTGCCGCTCGGCACCAGTTGGCTTTCATTCCTTCCAATTTTATCATGCAGCAATTCAATCTCAAACGCGCTATTTTGCATGCAACTTTGCCGATTCAAGGGTCCAAAGATTTGATTGTTATGAATACCCACCTGGATGCTTTTTCCCAGGGTACAAATACAATGGAAATGCAAATAAAAGAATCCAAGGAAATGATGCTAGCAGCCAGAAAAAATGGCAACCCCTGGTTGTATGGCGGAGATTTCAACCTTTTGCCTCCTGGTGCATACCAACGTATGCCACAGGACGAAAAAGCCTATTATAAACCAGAGACAGAATTGAAAGAATTGTATGGGGTTTTTCAGGTGATTCCCGCGCTCAAGGACACCAATAGCGAACAATACGCGCAATGGTTTACTCATTTTCCCAATGGCAGAGCATCCGGCCCTGATCGGACGATTGATTACATCTTTTTCGCAAACAGCTTGCAAATTGGCGATTATTATGTCCGACAAAAAGATACGCTCAAGATATCGGATCATTTGCCTGTGGTAGCAAATTTTACTTTGCCAGATAAAAAGTCAGAAAAATAAAAGAATATTTGCGAAAGTTCAATATGGAAAACAACTCCAATAGTTTTACTTGACAGAACAATCCACAAATTCTTTTTTGTCATAAGAATATCTCAAAATTCTATAGGAGAGGTGCCGGAGTGGCCGAACGGGGCTCCCTGCTAAGGAGTTGTCTGGGGCAACCTGGACCGTGGGTTCGAATCCCACCCTCTCCGCAAAATTTAATTTTCAATGAATAGTATTTATCATAAGAAGAAATATCGATTGTTGACAAGGATTCGAACGCACGCGAAAAGCTTAATAATTTCCGTGTCATTGCATAATGACCATTAAACGCCCAAGCTAACATCAGAAAAAAACTCATTCTTTCTATGGATCACCTTGTTCTGGGTGAGCATTACAATCTCCATAAAAAAGCACTTTCCATGGAAAACCTTGCCACATTGATATATGATGTGATCGATGATGTTTAGAGATTTTATAAAATTCGATCAATTCTTAAAATAAGAAATAATCTCTGCCAATCGTTCCGATTGTGCAGATAATTCTTCAGATGTAGCGGCTATTTCTTCAGCAGAACTGGCGTTTTGTTGCACCACCTCATCCATTTGCAATACTGTTTTCTTGATCATTTGAGCGTTAGTGGATTGAGATTCGCTTAATTCACTTATTTCATTCATATTCTGCGCTGTGGTAGTGATTTTTTCAATTAATGATTTAATTTTTTCACCGGAAGCACTGGATATGGTTTTACTTTGTTCTGAAAACTCCATTATTTCAGAAGCAGCTTGCTGAGAATTTTCAGCTAATTTACGCACCTCAGCAGCCACAACAGCAAATCCTTTGCCATGAACACCCGCACGGGCCGCTTCAATGGCTGCATTCAAAGCCAACAAATTTGTTTGATAAGATATTTCCTGAATTATGGTTACCTTTTCTGCAATACGCTGCATAGCGAAAATAGATTCCTTGACAACATTGCCAGTTTCTACGGAATTCTGCGCGACTTGATCGGTCAATTCTTTGGTTTTTTTCGCATTGCTAGAGATTTTTATTATCATGTCGGCTATTTCATCCAAAGAAGCATTGAATTCTTCGGAGGATGCGGCTTGCTCAGATGTTCCCTGAGAAAGCAATTGGGCACTGGAACTAAGCTCTGAAGAACCGCTGGCAACCTGGCTGGATGCTTTCTGTACCTCTTGCACAACAGAGCGCAATTTTTCAACCATCAATTGCATGGCAGAAAAGACCCCTGTACTTTTTTTCCCACTGTTTTCAAGATTAATGCTCAAATCGCCTTCCGCAATTTTATTGGTGATTTCAGCGATATAATTCGGCTCTCCTCCCATTTGTTTCAAAATATTTTTTAACAAATAAACTGTAAAGATAATTGCAAAAATAAAAATTGCCACTGTTATAAAAATTACCATTATTAGTATTTTTTGCGCCTGTAATCCTAGCTGCTTTGCCATGAACTGCAAATCTTCCGCAATTTTATTTTCAACATCCTTTAATAGATTTATCTTTTCTGTTTGCATAGTAAACCAATAAACAGGATCAACGGCAAATCCTCCCACAGTAGCTTTAGCAAAGGCCACTTGGCGCATACGATTCGCTTCCGAAACAGCAGAATTTTTCATTTTTTCATTGTAATAATTTATCTGATCATCCGTGCTAAAAAAATAAAAATTTTCTAAGTATACTTTTTGCGCAGTCACCAGTTCATTAAACAATGAAAAAATTCCCGCAGAAAATTTATCTTGAGTAAAAGCATTATTTAATACAGCGCGTTCGATTCCAGCCGATTCTTTACTTTGCATTAAATTAATATAACCAGCAGTCGTTATTGTCAATTTCCCATTACTGCTCATTTTTGACACTTGCGCAATCGATTGAATAAAAGTCTGGTTGAGTCCATTGTAATAGCTTAAAACCTGGCGTGTTTTGATATTTAGTTTATCAACCTTTTCGCGTACACTTGTAATATGGTTCACTCTATCCATTGCCTTGACCAGAGATTCTTTCAATGTCGGAGGGAAAATATCAAATTGAAAAACGGCTATGCTTTGCTTAAGCTTCTGCACTTTTGCATCTGTTTCTTTACGTTGCTTATTCAACTCATTACGAAACTTCTTTCCGCGGGCACCTAAATAACCAGCAGTAAAACCCCGTTCTCGCTGAGTTTCATGCACTAAAGAACTAATATTGGTGGCCAATAGCACCAAACTCTGCAATTTATTCATTTCTTGTTTCTGATATATAGATTGCTGTATCGTATAGACAGCAAAGAAAAATAAACCCATGGTTGGTATCAGCAATAATATTAATAACTGATTGCGAAGTTTGATTTTTGAAAAGCGTAACATTATATAAACCTCATTCAGACCATTTTAAAAAATAGCATTTCCATTTTAGATATGCTATTTATGCCGTTCCGGAAAATGTATACTCTTGAAGTGCGCCCTTTTGTCAACACAAAATAATAGAATTTTGAAAATATTCTTTACAGGTTTAGAGGTGCTATCCACAATCTAATAAGTATTAAAAAATAGAGATGGATATTTTGAAAATTGTTCTTG
>CAZCVM010000122.1:0-1084 GCA_964501965.1 uncultured Leptospiraceae bacterium
CCATTGATGCACTGCCTGGAGAATTTTCAAATCTGGTTTTCGGGATTTTTCCAATGATAAATCCATTACTTGCCCAGAAATCATTCCATAAATACCCGCGCCTTGTACCACATCCAATAAAATGTGAGATAAAAATACTTTATTGGAAATTTTTGCGATCAAGCCAAATGGTTCGACCAATAAGGCATCTCCCCCCAATATTGCCATATCTTCTCCAAATTGAATATGGCTCGAAGGTTTTCCCCGGCGGATTTCGTCATTGTCCATAGCCGGAAGATCATCATGCATCAGACTGGAAGTATGGATCATTTCTATGGCCATACCTAAAAGCACCATATCCTTGGTGATAATCCGTTTATTGTATGCTTTAGAATCAGTATTAGAATCACCATTGTCCCAGTTTTCCAGCCAAAGCCTGCCAGCTTCTAAGACCAATATGGGACGCAATCGTTTTCCTCCTGCGAAAAAAGAATATTCAATGACTTCCCATAAAGCCGGGGGATTTGGGTATACCTCTTGCGCAATTGCCACCATTTCAGCAGCAATCTGCCCGCTTAGGTCATTCATATATTCTTGTATAGAAATATCCGATGAATATTGGTTCATAATTTTCAATATTATTTATAGATTAAACATAGTCACGTATAAAAAAAAGAAACGCCTATGGCGTCAAGTCAGATTTTTTTATTGTAATGCGATAAATGATTTGTTTTATGGGAATAACTTTTTATAAATATGGTATTGTTTCCAGATCAAGCGTACATAATTGTATGTCTCATCACCACGCATGTATCCATGTTTTACAACAGGATCATTGTAATACTTTGGATGCTGCAACAGTTCCACGTATTTATCGACCTGTCCAAACCATTTGCCTGGGTCCAAATTGTTTTTCTTTGCTAAAACTCGCGCATCTCGTATATGATGTGGTCCGGCATTGTAAGAACCCAGAATAAAAAATTTGCGTTCTCGAGGATCTTTGATTTTATCTTGCCAATGCTTATCTAGCCAGGCAATAAAACTGGTTCCGGCCCGGATACTTTGTTCTGGATCACTGGTATCTGTGACGCCAAGATTTTTGGCA
>CAZCVM010000122.1:1094-4824 GCA_964501965.1 uncultured Leptospiraceae bacterium
ATCACTCGTTCCGCCAATGCTTTGCCGGTCGTTGGCATGAGTTGCATCAATCCTCTTGCACCAGCCCATGATTTGGCTTTTGGCTCAAATTTTGATTCTTGATATATCAACGCCGCGACTAACCGCCAATCCCAGCCAATTTTGTCAGCGTATTTTTTTATTATTTTGTCATAAGGCGATATCCCGCGACCTATCATTTTATGGTAGGCTGTATCAACATGCATTCTATTTATATTTTTTTGATTATAATACTTATTGTACAGCCATTGAATAGTCCCAGCCTTTTGTTTTTTCTCCAGCCATTGGTTGATATATTGACGCAGATTTCGTGAATCCTTTCGCACTATCCATCCAATGCGCTGAGCAAAACTAATAGGTGTTTGAATATCCAAATCAGGATAATAAGATGCGCTTACTTTGGCATTTAGTTCATCAGCAATACTGTATTGTATTTTATTTGTGGCCACCAGGCGAATTAGGTCTTCCTCGATAAAGTCACCTTTCTTTTCTAAAATATCAAAACGCCCGCCTATTGCTTTCATCAAAGAATGCAAATGCTCGCGATATCGGTCCGCGCTGATAATGTGAATTTTTTTGCCGATCAGCTCTACGGGCTCCCCAATATGATCGTCGTTACTTTTCTTCGTATTTTTAGATTTTTTTTGAATCAAAACCATCTTAGTTGTTAAAAAATGATTTGTAAAGCTAAATTTTTTTCTCCGTTCCCAGGTGATAGCCATGTTCGCGGCTATGATATCCCCCTTGCCACGGTGAAGCATATAGGGTAGATAATCGCGTCTGCGGACAATTTTTAAGTCCAATTCGACACCCAAATCTTCAGCTAGCATTTTCAATAGTTCATATTCAAATCCCATGGGAGTACCGCGGTACATAAAATAACTATTGAATCCATAACTGGTAATAGCTATCAGTTTCTTGCTTTTTTTTATATGATCCAGATCCCGGGAAGATATTTTTTCCAGGATCGCCAGACAGCCACTGCCCCAAAACAAAATCAACACTGAAATAAAAAGAATTGATGTTGTTAAAAATTTATTGTTCTTTTTCATTTGATGCTGTTCCGCTGATTTTATCGCCCAATAAAGTTTTTTCCCATTTCCTTTTTGATCAGCTAAATTTATAAAACGAAATCCCAGGCCCTGTGATTCCTTGCGTACCACTTCGGCCTGCAATTCAAACAATATGTCATTCAATGTAAAAGACACGGGCAAGACCTCATTAGGTTTGTACGGCGGACTCTTCCATTTGACAAAGAATCCTGAGCGGCTTATATTTAATGAAGTTTTTTTATGGTTCTGAATTTGAATTTTGACAGCCACCGGACGCCTAAACGCCAGACGCCAGCCGCGCGGAAATTTATGCAAAAACGGTGCGGAAACATCTTTGCTTGTCAGATAGATTACTGTCATTGCCAAACCAAAACTAGTCAAAACTGCGGACAAATTGTAGATCGAGGAATCCAGAATAAAAATATAAATATTAAAAACAATCAAAAAAATGGAATAGAGAATGAAAGCAATCCAGGCCCAGCGTTTAATCAGCCATAGACCAATGCCAACCGGCAGCATGGCTGCTAAAAGAATCCACTCTATCCAGGATACTACCTCTGTTATTGGCGCAATATTGTTCCAGTGATTCAATTGCAAAATTGGTATATCAAAGCGCAACCATATGATTGCTAAATTGATAAAAGGCATACAAATAAACAATAATGCCAGGCCCATAACAATGAGAGGTCGCCGCTTATTTCTTCGTTTCGCAAATGAAAAACGCAGAAACGATGCAATGGAGCGTTGTTTTTTTTGTTGCTGTGTCATTTTTTAGTGTTATTGTCTTGTAGTGGATTTTGTTCCAAATGAAAATACAAACGCAATATAAAAAAATTGGCTATGCCCAAAAAGAAAAAAATACCTAGCCCTAAAAAGGCAAACCCTGTAACAATACAAATACCAGCAAGCAACCAGCCCCGCAGGGTCAGAAAAAGCTGACCTCTGGTAATTTCCAAACTGCGGCCAATGGCGGAAACAATGGGCACATTTTTATCTACGATCAAAACCAAAGTAAAGGATGTACGCAACCAGAACCATATAAATATAACAGCGCTTGTGATAGTATGCATTTGGCGCAGAAAATTCCATTGATTATCAAGCATTTCCACGAAAGGTAAAAAAACCATATTGCCAAAAAAATAAAAAAGCCAGATATAAATAGTTATGGATAAAATCCATTTGTAGCCACGATATATTTGCGCTGCTCGTTGTGTGGTTCCACGCACTAATCCCAGATAGAAATAAATCATTCCTCCAATGAAAAAAGCAGAAACCGGCGACGCAAAAAGAATAAGAAATATTTTTTGGTATGCCGGATAATAGGTCAGATTCATAGCTAAGAGAGCAAAAAGATAATTGCCGAGTACAATAAATGCCAGAAATAACGCATTCACGCGAATTATTGTCAAAGCGTTCTCCCTGGCAAATAGCCAAGCCTGTGTCCATGAAAAGATCATAAGTAACTTTCTCTAGAACCCTTGAAGGTGTCAACATTTTTTTAATGTAAATTTCATAAAAGAAAAATACATTAAAAACTCATTTTCGCCTTTATGAAAAAATGATCATTGTCTTCAAACAATGAGAAAAGTTCTTCCTCTCGACTATAAAAAATCATGCTGCCCAAAGACATTTCCATGCCATTTAAGAAATCCCATTTGACATTGACAAACGGAGCCCAGCCCACTAAATCGTTTGTCGGCCGCATTAGTGTACCTATGGAAACAACCAACCTTTTACGAAAAAATTTATCCTCCAGATGGAAAAGCAAAATTTGACTCAAAAGCGGGTCTACCAAACCGCGTCGTTTTTCCTTTTCTTCCAGATAAAATCCTTGGGTCCATTCTGCAAGTACCCTGCCGTCTTCCCCCCAAAGATTTGCGTCCACTCCAAAAGTATAACTGGCATACGATGCCCAGAGGAATTGCGGCATCAAATAATTGACACCGTCTTTTTCTACCATCGTATAACTATTTTCAATCATTGCCCTTTTTTTGGGATTGAGTTGGCCTTCAAGCCGTATGGCAAAACGATTGATGTTAAATGCGATATCCAAACCAAAACTGTCGATCGTATGATAAATAGGTCTCATTGCCAGTGATTCTATATTCATAATGGGCGACTCAGCAGATTCTTGCCTCAATTCTATTTCTGGATAGATAGAAACTGAATTGGATATACCATGAAAATAACTCAAATACGCGTCTATCGGACCCATAGTTCCGCCAACACGCAGACCGTACATACTGTTGTCCCAAATTGCTGGCGTTTGTTTTTGATCAGCGAAAACTGGATTGACTAGGACGCTATCTTTGCCTCCGAGAAACAATTGATACTGGTTGGGAATAGGCAAATTCATTTGTTCTGGTACGATATTCCAAAAACTGTCATTTTGCGGATATAGCGGACGGGAATGTACCGGAACCAAAGCTGCTTCCAAGGAAAAACTTCGCCATATTATTTTTCCTTTTAAGGCAAAAACTCCTTTATTGCTGTCTTCTCTGTCACTGGAAAACAATTCTCTTAAATCCGGCTGGTCCAAAAAGTTTGTTACATGGAACATATCAGCATTGCCCCATTGAAACAATTGTTTCCCCACCCGCAATTGCAAAGTTTCCCCAAAATGCAAATATGCTTCTTGCAATTCTATGGCACCATTGTCT
>CAZCVM010000122.1:4834-6752 GCA_964501965.1 uncultured Leptospiraceae bacterium
GTCTCTTGGCTGGGTGTAATAATTGTTTTCCGGATAGAAAAAAATATCTGATACAACTTTACCATAGAAAAAATCTTGACCATACTTCAAATTGAGATTGATCCTGCCTTCTTGTTTAATGATCGTACCTTTGCCATGATCGATTTCTTCGTTCAACCAATAAAAATTTTCATTTTCCAAAAAACCGTTTATGTGCCATTTTCTAATATTCGCAAATGCAGCGGGTTCATGTTTCTTTTTTTGTTCGGGATTGCCCAAAATTTCTTGATCCAAATTGAGTTCACCTTGCTCATTGCTGATATTTTTCGCATTTATATTATTTGAATAGATATTATTTGACATTCCGAATAAGAATAGATAGAGCAAAATAGATAGAAATAGCAAATACTTCATATTTGGTTTCCTTTCCCCCAGGACAACAATAAAAACAATCGTTTTAACAATACAACAATTTATCAATATATGACCTAAATTGGCAAATTGTTGTATTGATTTATCGGGGTTTTCTAAAGATTATTTGGCTTCAATTTTGTATCCGAAACCGGTACATTGTATTGAATCTTGGTCATGTACAATATGCTTTTTCCTTTGCCGTCAGTACGCACCATCACTGCCTTACGAGGGGTATAAATACCCTGGATCCTTTGAATTTTCTCATTGTAAAGAGTTTTTGTGTGTCGACCTTTTTCAAAAAAATCAATTCTTACTATCACAAAATCAGTTTGTCGTACATATACATGAAGTTTACTATATACACGGCTATTCTTCTTTTTTATGGATTGCACCACATAGCAATTGTCATTGCCCACTTTTTTTGTACCAATGAGACGATAACGAAAGTCGTTGATATTGCGGCTACCCAAATCTTCATAATAGAAATGCGAATTGACAAAAGAGTTTCCTTTATCGCCAGAGGCGATTTTTCTAGCTTTGCTGCGGGATGGTTTGATCCATTGAGAATTGTCGCCGCCTTGGAGCGACCATGTCAAAAATTTCAATTGAGTAGGTCGGACAAATGATATGAGCGATCTGTTGTTGTTCGTGTTGTATTCTTTACTTTGCATGGTAAATTCTTTTCGTATAGCGCACTTAGTGCTTTTGCAGCCTCCTTTAAAGATAAAAAGGTAAGCATAGGCTTGCATAGTTTTCGCTGAAGGCAAAGCGTCATTTTTTTCCATTATTTGTCTTCCCGTCAAAGACTGCTGTGCTGTCGATATAGTCAAAAAAGTAAACACAATAAAAATGCCAAAAGAAAATCTAAAAACAGTATGACCGGGCAAACTATTTCTGGCAATTAGATCGTTCCTTAAATGTTTCATTTTGAGCTCCTTTTATAAGAATATTATAATAAATAAATCTATTGCAAAGAGTCCATTGGTATTATTCTAACCAACGAGTCAAATCAATTTTGCTGATCAGAGGAATTTTGTATTTTTTGTCCAGAGGCAGCTGAAAATAATGTATTGCGCTGGGCAATACCAACAAAGCACCTATAGTTGTGGCAATCATAACAGAACTCACCAAAAATCCAAAATGCATTACAGGCTGAAAACTTGACAGCATCAGAATAGAAAAACCAAAAATCAAAGCAATCGAAGTGTACACAATGGCCAAGCCGGATTCCTGGTGTGTTTCATGAATCGCTTCTGTAATGGTCAATCCTTCGCCGAGTTTCTTTCGCAATGTATTTAAAAAATGTATGGTATCATCAACTCCAATACCAATGGCTACGGAAGCTAGTATCGCCTGAGCAATATCCAGGGGAATATGCGCGAATCCCATAAAGCCAAAAACTATTAAGACTGAGACGGATATGGGAATCAATGCCACAAGACCCGCATAGTGATTTTTGAACAATATCAATATAATTAGTGCTACGATTATTATGCTAAGAAAAATGGTTTGTATTTGACCTTTG
>CAZCVM010000123.1:0-6734 GCA_964501965.1 uncultured Leptospiraceae bacterium
ACAAAGCGGATTAGACCTTGTGATCCAACAATCATCTTTTGGACCAGCAATTTGGCTATAGGCCCCCTGGAACCGCCAGGCAACTTGTCCATTTGCCGCAGAGCGATAAAAGGCTCACCAAAAAACAAACCTCCACCAGAAAACAAATCCGCGATACTGTCTGGCGTCAATTCATCCGCGTAAACATTGTGATAAGCTTCATAATGGGGCCGCAAAAGCTCAACCACTCGGTCTTTGAAAAAAAATTCTTTTTCCAGCAAGAGCAACGGTCCCATTTCCTGCAATGTTTTGCTTGGATTTTTAGACTTCTCAAAAATATCCAACATTGGTTCAGCGTAAATTTGTTTGCTTTTCATAAAATGTATTGACTGCTGTGCTTTCTTTCTAGCATACGTATAAAGACAAAAAACGAATGCGAAAACCCTTATTAATAATCTTTTACTGATACACTTATTTCAAGATAAGGGTGGCAAGCAACCAAAAAATTGGAAAGATACAAAATTATGAAAGAAAATAATCTCATACACACCAATTTTTCCATTAAAGAGCAATACCAGATTACCAAAAGCAAAATTATGACTGCGGCGAAAAAGGCAAACCGAAAGTTTGAAGACATACACTTGATTGCTATTTCCAAGACCAAACCATTGGAACTTGTACAGCAAGCTGTCAATGCTAAAGTCCTAGAAATCGGAGAAAATAAAATCCAGGAATGCCAGGATAAATGGCCGCATTTGCAAGGCAGTCATATACGTCATTTTGTCGGACATTTGCAGCGAAACAAAGCAAAACAATTCGTGCGTCTTGGTCAAATCATTCACTCTATTGATAAATGGGATACAGCAAAAGCATTGGACCAAGAAATTGCAAAAACTATCGATTTGGGCCAAATGCCGGATTTTGCGGACAATTATTTTCACATTCCAAAACAAAAAATTGGATTCTTTCTTCAGGTCAATAGCACGGATGAACCTAGCAAATTTGGTGTAGAGCCGGACCAAGCATTGTCGTTAGCAGAATCACTTATAGAGCTTGAGCATCTTGTACCTTTGGGACTTATGACGATCGGTCCGACTCATGGCTCGGTAGCGGACAACCGACATGCCTTTGCAAAAACAAGGATCCTTTGTCAAAAATTGGCAGATACGGTTTCCCCTGATTATCGCTATCTTTCCATGGGAATGAGCGCGGATTACCTGGAAGCAATACTGGAAGGCGCGACCCATGTGCGCATCGGCACAGCCATTTTTGGAGAGCGCAATTATGAACCAAGCAACATTATAGCTGATATATAGTTATTTAAATTTATCGAAGCGTAAAATGTCACAGTATCCATTTTCTCCTGATATTGAATATGCTAAAATAAAAAAGAAATAAACAAAATGCTCCCAATATAATCATATTTATCATAAGCGATAAATGATTGCTTCCATTTATTGAATATCTTAAAACATCAACACCGTATGTAACTGGCAAAATATATGATAATGGTTGAATAAAAAATGGCAATGCCGAAATTGGCATAAATAAACCACATAAAAAAATCATGGGAAACCTGAAAAAATTTGAGTAAGTTTGCGCTTCAAAAACCTCTTTTGCCGAAACGGATATAAATAAACCAAGAAGGGTCGATATTACAGACAACAGCAATACGCCAATGGTTAAAAATATCCAACTTGAAACAGGGGCTTTAAAATACATGACAGATATGAAAATTGGTATTATACTATTGAAAATGCCAAATAAAATTGCGCCAGCTATTTTTGCGAATACAAGCAATTCAATTCTTATTGGTGCAAGTAAAAGCCTTTCAAACGAACGGGATTTTCTTTCAAATGTTATGGTCACAGAAAGCATTGACGTTGTTCCGAAAAGAACAGACAAGGCAATAATCCCGGGAAATACGTCAAGAATATCAAAAGCACTTTTCGTTTTAAGAAACATCATAAGCATCCAGGCGAATGGGAAAATAATCCCCCAACTAATATTGGGCGGTTTCAGATAGTAATTTTTCATATCTTTGGCAAGAATATTCCAGAAAGCTATAGATGATTTCATTTCTTTTCCTTTTCCTGCTGCATCATATCGATTTCTATTCCAGTGATTTCAATAAAGGCATCTTCTAATGTTGGTTTTATCATTTTTGCTTCTATGACAAAAAAACCTTCTTGTGAAATAATATCTACAAGCGGAGCAATATCAATTTTATTCTTACTGATTATTTTTACTGTTGTTTCATTTTTCAAGATACATTCCATATCATTGAATTGCTGATTTATTTTTTTAAATATTAAATTTTTATCAAGCGATATCTCTTCAAATGAAATTTCAACAATATTTGAAACATTTACCTCTTCTATCAGATTCGCAACCGTATCCGTTCTAATAATTTTTCCTTTACTGATAAAGGAAACTCTTTCGCATAGCCTTTCTGCCTCTTCAATAAAATGTGTGGTTAAAAAAATCGTTGTGCCTTTTTTATGAAGGTCCTTAATCATATTTCGGATTTGTCGTACACTTACGACATCAATTCCCGTTGTTGGTTCATCCATGAACAATATCTCAGGCTCATGAATTAACGCGGCCGCAATTGTCAATTTCCGTTTCATGCCCTTCGAGTATGCTTTAAATTTTTTATGAGCGTCATTTGACAATCCAAACTTATCAAGTAAATCATTAGACCTAGTTTTTCTAGTTTCCTTTGATAGCCCATAAAGAGAGCCACAAAAACACAGGTTTTCATATCCACTCATTTCATCATAAAGATTGCTCTCATCAGCCACTACGCCAATTATTTTTTGAGCTTTTTTGATTTGTTTAGTTAAATCATCACCATTATAATAGATTTTGCCATTGGAGATTTTTGCCATACCTACAAGCATATTGATTGTAGTTGATTTTCCTGCCCCATTTGGACCCAGGAATCCAAAAAATTCGCCACTAGTAACATGGAAAGAGATATTGTCAACTGCGGTAAAATCTCGATATTTCTTTGTTAGGCCAACTGCTTCAATAATTTTATTCATTTTTTCTATTCTATTCCCTTAAATATTATAGCTGATAATATAGTTATTTAAATTTTATCGAAGTGTGAAATGTGGTGGGATATTTGGGTTTGTATAGCTAGTCCAAAAGACATGGCCTTCATTGGGCAAAACAAGTAGTGCGGGCCTGAGACCCGCACTCAATATAGTCTGAGACCCACACTACAATAGCCTGAGCCCCACACTGTATAAAGGAAAATAAAATGAAAACAATTATTCTTTTTGTTCTGCTTTTTTGTATTTGTAATGCTTGTGCTTTCCAGTGATCATAACTTCAAAATGCTGCAACAATGTATCACCTGTTGTTGCCAAATATATATGTCCCAGCAAAAAAGCAAACATAAAAAATCCAGCTATCAAATGCAAAATAAAAATTACATTCATATTTTCCAGACCAATATAATTTAACACCGGAGCTGATGTCACAGGATTGGCCATAAGAAAACCAGTAATAATGACCACTGGCAAAACCAGAAACATCACTCCAAAATAAGCTGGTTTTTGCAAAGGATTGAGCCTGGAGTCTTTACTCATGTGATAAGGGTGTTCTTCTCTTTTGAAAATACCAATAGCATAAAACAATCCCTGTTTGAATATACCTTCTTTTATTTCCCATTTTTTGGTAATAAACTGCTTATAATCCTTGGTGACTAATTCATAAACGATGAACAAAATATAAAGCCCAACCAATGCGTTTCCAATAAAATTGTGTATCTTGCCCATTGCATGGGTTGGCCCCATATAATGCATTACAAAACCAGTAAAAATCAATGTGACAATAAAAGCAGCATTGATCCAATGTCCAATGCGCATCACCACATTGTACACATATTCACTGCCATGTGCCTCCAACTCGATAGGCGTTTTCTTTGTTGCCATAAACCGACCAAATCCATGCCCGAATCCAAAAATCAAAGCACCAACAATGGCCAAAATACCCACAATTTCTATGATAAGAAATGTGCTCTTGCCAATCACATAATTGTAAGGCTTTGTTAAATCATTGATATCCTTTACTAAATAAGTAGCCTTTTTCGCACCAGTGACTTCTACATTTTTTGCTTTCAAAGGCATCGTAACATTTTCATTGGCAGACATTGCCATTTGCGGCAACCCAAGTACCAAACACAAATAAAATAACATTATTAGCTTAGAGAATGGTTTTTTCATTTTCCAATCCTTTTTTTCATTAGTATTTCTGACAGTATTTCTGACTCATTTTAAGCTGCAAAATTTTTTGTCTTGGCAATGTATTTTACTTGCGAGTCATTTTCTATTTTGCGGCTTGAATCAAAAATTTGTCTATCTATTTTATAATTACAGTACAATAATCCTAACAGCCTTCCACGGAAATTGTCGGGCCTTTTTTCGGAGCACCTTGCAAAATCGAACAAGCCTCTACTACTTTTTTCTCGCCCAAACTAGGATCTTTGTTAGAAAAATACTTATAATAAGCCTGTTTCAATTCCAATTCTTTGCGTTTTTCCGGACTCACTCCAGCAGGAATTTTGACCGGTTTCAACACATCCTGGACAAATTTATCATATCCGCCTTCCAGCATTTTGGCATCATAACCATAATACCGCAGCAAAGTCGCCACTTCTAAACTATCCTGAGCATTTTCCCCATAAACGATCATGGGAATTTGCAAATTCGGAAACCGGCTGCGTAGCCATTTGATATCTTGCAAATTCTTTTTTTCCACGCAATCAGAGGTTTTGATGCGACCCTTTTTTTGGATATCTTCCAAAGTACGAAATCCAGTAATGATAAATGTTCTCTTACCCACAATAATCCATTGAATCAAATCTTCATTTTTGACTCGGTCTTGCCATACCTGAATCCGTATATCACGCAAATCAGGTTTGACAATGGGTTTATTGCCAAAGATCATGCCAGTAAAACCCAATAACATAGCTCCCAGTATTGCAATGACAGATACCGCAAACCTAGCCTGCTTCTCACTAAAAATAATTTTCATATTGTCCTCCTTAGAACCATATTAGAACCATATTGAAAAGAAAAATATTAATCTGTATTTGATTATTTTTTGTATAGTTTACCTTCAAATCGAGGCAGCACAAAAAATGAAACAACACCGACAATCGTTATAATAAATACCCATATCCCATAAGGAATATTGGTGACATCTGTTAATGTCAACTTACCCATATAAGTGGCTGTTGTGAATTTTTTGAACAAACCATAGGTTTCCGCGTAAATAATGACTCCGACCAGAAAACCGAGCAGAAACACAATCCCGTCAATTTTTTTTGTAGCGACAGAAACAGTCACTGTACCTGGACAATATCCGCCAATAACCATTCCTGCCCCAAAAATCAAACCAGCCACAATAACCGGTGCAAGAAAAACATAGGCAAGCTGGACCAAATATAAATCCAAAAAGCCCAAATAATACGTCAAAAATGTGAGTATCATCGCTGTAATGATAATTGTAAACATCATTTTAAAAACGCGCAAATCTTCTAAATAGAAAAAACCGGCAATGATTTTACCATTGCCAAAACCCGCGTTTTCCAGCACAAAACCGAAAATAAAACCAACAAGCAATGCGATCACAATCATTCCCGCATCGCCCATAAGCCCCAATTTGTATAATGGTGCAAACATAAAAATCCTCCTTTATAACCATTGTTTTCGGACTAAATATCCGAAGAACAAGCCACTTACCATTATGGAAAAGAAAAATACCCATCCAGCAACACCGAGCATAGCCCCGCCAGTGAGAGCAAGACCAGAGGTGCAACCACCGGCCAGCCTCGACCCCAGAGCTACCAAAATACCGCCCAAAAAGGCAAAGCCTAGTCTGCCTCTGTTGCTAATATTGGGTCCGCGCAAGATTTCTTTTTTGAAACGGTTTCCCAGAATCCCGGAAGTCAGCCCGCCAAAAAATACTCCGATAAACATATAAAAAAGCCAATCATCAAAGACATGTTTACTGGATCCCAAGTAACGCTGAAAGTTTCCCAGGGTTTCTGTATGAGCAGGAGCGACCTTATCCATGGAAAAAGCCACGATACGGGCATAAGCTCCAGAACCGCCCAGCCCTTTACCAATTAAAAAGAAAGAGAGAAACAGAATTAAGCCAACAATCACACCCGCAACATACGGGTTCATATACGGCAAAGCCTGTTTTTTGATGCGACGGCTACTGCGTAAAGACCGAATTCGATTGGCTATTTTGATACGCCTGGAGTTTTCTTTGCTTTCTTCATGAGTTGCTTCATGAGTTGTTTCGTGAGTTTGTTCATGACTCATAATTGAATTTCCTCCCTTTCTACTATGGATGATAATAAGAAGTATTTGGGTTTCGTACCGTACAAATGCTTTAACGTAACAAAATCTCTTTTGGCCAATGTTTGTGATATTTCTGCTTTTGGATTGTCCAGATCTCCAAAAACCAAAGAACCTGTGGGGCAAACCTCCACGCAAGCCGGATCTCTTTTTTCAGCGATTCTATGTTCACAAAAAGTACATTTGTCTACAAAGCCATCTGGATGCAAATAACGCGCGCCATAAGGACAGCCGGCAATGCATTGCTGGCAACCCACGCATTTATCACGGTTTACTAACACAATGCCATCTTTCACATAAGAAGCTTCTGTCGGGCAAACAGCCACACAGGGAGCGTCCTCACAATGCTGACACCGATTGGAGTACAAATCCGCT
>CAZCVM010000124.1:0-1161 GCA_964501965.1 uncultured Leptospiraceae bacterium
TTGGGTTCCCAAGAAAAAGGGTGATACACGGCGTGCTAAAGATATTCCAGAAGAAGAACGTGATTATTATTTGGAACGCAGATATCCCAGTTTTGGCAATCTTGTTCCCCGTGATGTTGCGTCTCGCGCGGCAAAAGTGGTTTGTGATGAAGGTTATGGTGTGGGATCCACCGGATTGGCTGTGTATTTGGATTTTGCGGATGCTATAAAACGGGATGGCAAAGTAGCCATTGAAGCCAGATACGGCAATCTTTTTGATATGTATTACCGCATCACGGATTCTGATCCATATACAGAGCCGATGATGATTTATCCAGCTATCCATTATACCATGGGTGGTCTATGGGTGGATTACAATTTAATGAGTACGGTTCCCGGATTGCATGTCATTGGCGAAGCCAATTTTTCTGATCATGGCGCGAATCGTTTAGGCGCGAGTGCATTGATGCAGGGATTGGCTGATGGGTATTTTGTGTTGCCATACACTATAGGTGATTATTTGGCACAGGCAAATCTTCCCAAAGTTGATGAAAGCCATGAAGAGTTCAAAAAAGCAAAAGAATCGATTCAGCAAAAGATACAGAAATTGATGTCTTTGAAAGGATCCAAAAGTATAGATGAATTTCATCGTGATCTTGGTATGATAATGTGGAATAAAGTAGGAATGGGCCGGAATAAACAAGGCCTGACAGAAGCTTTACAGGACATACCAAAGTTGAGAAAAGAGTTTTGGGAAAACGCGAGAGTAGTTGGTGAACCAGGAACTATGAACAAGGAGCTTGAAAAAGCAATCCGGTTGGTAGATTTTTTTGAATTGGGTGAGCTGATGGCCCGGGACGCATTGCAAAGAGAAGAATCTTGCGGCGGACATTTTCGCGAAGAATACAAAACAGAAGAAGGCGAGGCCAAACGCGACGATGAAAATTTTGCGTTTGTTGGAGCCTGGGAATACAAAGGCGAGAACACGGAACCAGTGATGCACAAAGAGGAACTCACCTTTGAATATGCTAAACCCACGCAAAGGAGTTACAAGTGAGCGAAAAATCTATAAATCTAACATTACAGGTTTGGCGTCAAGAAGTCTCTGATGCGGCTGGCGGCAAAGGAAAGTTTGTTTCCTATCCAGCCAACGGCATATCCACGGATGCTTCATTTTTGGAG
>CAZCVM010000124.1:1171-6685 GCA_964501965.1 uncultured Leptospiraceae bacterium
GACATTGTGAATACAAATCTTGTCAAAGAAGGGCAACGGCCGATCGAGTTTGACCACGATTGCCGTGAAGGCATTTGCGGCATGTGCGGCGCAGTGGTCAATGGATATCCTCATGGACCGGAAAAAGGTACAACATTATGCCAATTGCACATGCGCAAATTCAATGACGGCGACACAATTGTCATAGAGCCATGGCGGGCCAAAGCTTTTCCGGTAGTCAATGATTTAGTTGTTGACCGGACAGCCTTTGATGCAGTGATTCAATCGGGCGGATTTATCACTGTACGCACAGGTCAAGCTGTGGACGCGCATACAGTATTGATCGGCAAGCGTGAAGCGGACACTGCAATGGATGCGGCATCCTGTATTGGGTGCGGAGCTTGCGTGGCTTCCTGTCCCAATGCAGCGGCTATGCTTTTTGCTGGTGCCAGAATTAGTCATTTGTCGCTATTGCCGCAAGGTCATCCGGAAAGAAAAGAACGTGCTATGAATATGATCAGCAAAATGGATGAGCTAGGTTTTGGCAATTGTACGAATGAATATGCCTGTGAAGCCGCTTGTCCAAAGGAGATCAAGATATCGCATATAGCCCGTATGAACCGTGAATATATGAAATCTGTCATAGCAGGTTCCTAAGATCGAGAAAGCTTTTTTAGATATTTCCCAAAATGTTGAAAGGTATTTCCAAAGAAACGTCTATGAAAGCTTTTAGCCGGGAAAAGTAAGAAAAAGTAAGTAAAATGTAATGCGGGTCCAAGACCCGCATTAGCATAGTTTTTAGAATTTTCCGGATAGGATGAAAATGCTGGATTCTTCGACCAAATCTCCCGGATAAACTCCCAATTCTCTGCGATAATATGTAAAATCAATACGAAAGAAGTACAAATCTAAACCCAGGCCGTATGTACCATAGCCCTGGTTCAACCCCATCCGCAAATAAAGCCGATGAAAAATAGTGGCGATTTCCATGCCCAGATGCAGCCTGGTAAAAATAGAATAGTCACTATTGAAGTAATTGGAATAATCTAAACTGAAAACAGGTTTATCAAATAACCATTCGGGAATGTATTGCTGGATCCATTTGGGATTGGGGCGGTAAGCTATTCCTGTACTAAGATTGGGTGTAATAATTGCCGCATTCTCGCGCGCAACTCCAATGCCCGGCTTTGCTACTGGTTTGACTACCACAGAGGCAACATCCTGGACCGAGATGCCAATGTCCCAGTTTTCAGAAATATGGTACAAAAAACCTACATCAATTCCAAAACCATTGCCAAACATAAACTCGTCTTTGATATCCTTGATTTCTGTTAATTCAAAGAGACTGATTTTTTTATTGATATCCCCACGGTAAAAAAACTTGCCGCCTATGCCAAACCAGAGATCATCTTTTTTTTTCAGAGTTAGTGGCAGAGCAAAACCGCCGACTAATGAAGCATGCGCGACAGCGTCCAAATGGAGCAATGGTAATGGAGCGTCCCGTCCGACCACTGCGTTTACGTCTACAGTGTCAATAAAAGCAACCCCCCAATTTTTGCCTATGTATCCCACACTCAATGGCCCTTGCATTCCGATGCCTGCTTTGGAACCCAATACCCGGTCCAATTGTTCGGTCGTCAATGAAGAAGGGTCTGACAGTTTTGTTTCATTGTCTTTATAAAATTTAGTTAAATCCTGTAAGTCTTGATTGATTCTCACCCCCAGCTCAAAATAAGTCAAAATACCGACATTTTTGTTCTGGCCAAATTTGGGATTGTGCAATAGTCCAGCTGGATTGGAAAATAAGGCGTATTCGTCATCCGCAATAGCGTGAAAGGCATTGCCCATGGCCATGGCCCGCGGATGATAGACATAGTTGGGTTTTACCCATTCAATTGCTAGACCCGTCTGCGTAGCAGCAACAAAGAACATCACCGCGAGGCAGGTTTTTTTTATGTATGATATATTCATTGGTATATTCATAGGCTTTAAGAGTCTTTCTTTAGTATGATTTTTTTTAGTATGTTGATTTTATTGTATTTTTTTTTAACTGCTGCTACATTCTGGATGCTGTGCCAAAGTTCCACAATTGCTGGGTTGGGTGTATCCTGTGGGTGTTGGATCCGGAAAACACAGTTCACAGCGGATTTCTGAAAGCTGGTTGGCCATAGAATCCGTATAATCATCAGAACTATCCTGTGAAAGACTGAAGTTTCCGCTGGCAATGGCGTCATCCAGCAAAGAAACAGCATCATCCCCGCCCATTTTTTCTTTTTGGCAGGCATCTGCTGCAGCATTGGCTTCATCCGTACAATCTGTGTTGTCAAAATCAATAAAATCTCCGATATTGCTATAGTCTGAACTCAATCCAGTGACATCAGTGCCAGCCAATTGTTCCATTTTTTTTTGGGTTACCAATATTTGTGTCAGGACCTGGGTTGTAGCCAGGAAAGAAATATTGACTTTATCAATGTTTGTTAGTTGTGCCACAGTAATGGACTGCATTAAACCTTTTGCTGTGCCAATGGCTGTATTAATGCTTTTCCATTGTACATAGGTCAAATCAATGGTATCGCTAATGTCTGAGGCGGAGCTTTGTTTACTAATGATCAATTTAGAAAAATCCGCAGCAAAAGACCCATTCGGTGAAGCAAGGTTCAATAATGCCGACGATTTACCACGCAATGCGTCTCCATGTTTGGGATCAATCGCAATGGCACGGTTGTATGCGTCCAGGGCACCTTTATTGTCTTTGGCCAGCAGCCGGGCATTGCCAGCTTTGACCAATTCATCGGCATTGTTGGATGATTCTCCGTCTTGGATGCCATCAAATGCGTTGGACGCGCAGCCATTAATAAGTACAATAAAAAGTGACATTGCAATAAGGATAAATATGGTTGGTATTTTTCGTTTTGAAAAAGACTTAGTATTTTTGTTAATTTTTTTTAAAGTTATTGTTTTACTTGTTGTATTATTTTTACTTTCCATTTTTTATTTCCTAGTCTTATGCGTTTTTTAACTTTTTTTTGATTTTTTTACGTTTATTTAGTTTTAAATGTAACCATAATACGATTTCAATAATGGAAAAAGGAAACTATTGTGCAAGTATTATTTCAATTTCGAGCGATTCAAATCGTTTTATTTGCGGGTATATTGCTTTTTTTTAGTTTTTGCACCAAAAAAAAGCAAATCATTCAAACGCCGCAAACTCCTATCGTGCATTCTCGAGGCCAAAGTCCGCAAAACCAGAAAATACCGGTTTACCGAAAATGGGGGTTTTTAGGTTTGGAATTGCTAGAAACCAAGAAATACCTGGTTGTAAAACAGGTCTTGGTCAATACTCCGGCACAAGTCGCGCGAATAAAACCAGGCGATCAATTGGTCTCGATCAATAGTATTGATCTTCACGCACCGCGTGCATTGCAGAAATACCAAAAGTATTTGCGCCGATTGGGTGTAGGGGCTCGAGTAATGCTGAAAATATTTCCCAAAAATATGAAAAATGACAATAAGAACAGGAATGAATTGACAGTACACAAGGTACTTTTGACGATAACATATCCTCAGGATAAACAGTTATTTACTATGGGTTTGCAGGCAAAACGCAATGGTAATAATTTTTTAGCAAAACATTATTTCCATGAATTGCAAAAAAAATATAGCTATTCGCCTTTAATTAAAAAATTAAAAAAAAGTAAAAAAATTGAAAATATTATAAAGTGAAAAGTATAAAGCATTTGAGAAAAATATTTCCAGTTTGGATTATTGATTGAAAAAATTGATAAAGGTAATTTATATATGATTTATTTTATATTGTCCATTTTTGTCGGTGTCGGAGCTTTGATTTTTTTTTATTTTTCCCGAACCATGGGTTTACCTGCAAAATTGACAGAGGCGGAAGAATTTATCAAAAAAGGCGAACCGAAAAAAGCCTCTGAAATATTAAAAAAAGTACTGGAAGTAGAACCAGGTCATCCCAAAGCACGTTTTTTACTGGCAGAATGCTATTTCCAATCCAATCAGCATGTTTTGGCTATCGCAGAATACAAAAAAATTCTTTCCAATTCCGATTGGAAGCAATTTTTGAAAGAGTCAGAAATTCACTACAAGTTGGCGGATGTATACCACATAATGAAGGATTGGGGCAAAGAAGTCAATGAATACAAAATCATTCAAAATTTAGATCCCAATGATCCTTTGGCCAATAAAAAAATGGGCCTGGTGTATTTTGAGCAAAAAGATTATAAAAATGCCTATAAAAGCTTGCTCAAAACTTTGGAATACCATGCGGAAGATTTTGAATGTTATTTTCCGTTCGCAGTATCAGCCTTTGAAATTGGCGCGCGTGCCGAATCCCAAAATTATTTGGAAAAAATACTCCAGTCCGATCCAAATAGTTTTGAAGCGCACTATTATTTGGGATTGATAAATATTCATGAAGAAAAGTTGGCCAAAGCTTCCGAGCATTTAGAAAAAGCAGCTGAATCGCCAGAGTACCGCGATGATGCGATGATCAATTTGGGCAAATTGTATTCCAATAATGGCAATTGGCAAAAAGCGATTGAAGTATTACAACGCCTTCCTATATCAGACGATAGGGACATATTGGATGCGCATTATGATCTGGCTCATGCTCATGAAAAATTGGGCAATATCAAATCAGCACTGGAGGTCTGGTCAAGTATAAATGAAATTGGTAGCAATTACCGCAATGTACTGGAAAAGATCGAACAGTACCATGAATTGTCCAAATCCAGTTCCATTACCTGGTTTTTCTCTTTGACTCCGGATCGTACCAATGAATTTTTGAAACTCATGTTCTCCCGAATGAATTTGTATGTGGCCAAGTCGGACAAAATACAAGATCAGTATTATAGACTGATTGGATTTCGCAATAAGCGTCAATTGGATTTGCCGATATATATAGAAGTCCACAAGTCAACAAAAATGATTACTGAAATAGCAATGCATGATTTTATCAAGCGTATGGAAGAAGAAAAAAGTAGTGAAGGTTATTTTTTGAGTACGACTAAAATATCGGACCGAGCATTGAAAATAATCGAAGGTAGGCAAATCACGCTAATCAGTGATGAGGATTTTTCTAAGCGGATTAACACGTTAATGAAGGAATTTGAAGCACAATCTGATGACCCTGCCTGCGGATTTGAATGACCTAAGTATTTCAAAGGAATCAAAACAATAAAAGGCTAGTATATGAGAGACCGCTTACAATTTAATATTTTTTTACCATGGATTTTCTTTGTCTTCATCTGGAGTTGTTCACCGGCAACACCGCAGGAGTTTATGAATTTTGGCAAAGAAGTTTTGCAAAAAGGAGAAAAGCAAAAAGCACAGCAAGCTTTTTACCAAGCTTTGCTTCTCAGGAACGGTTATTGGATATCTGATATGCCAGATTGGAAAAATCTAAAACAAAGTACGGAAGGAAAAAATGGAAAAAATGTTGAAAATTTGCAACAAAAATTGGACTCTAAATATGATATTCGCATTATTCCTCAAACCGGCAATATTGTTATT
>CAZCVM010000125.1:0-4728 GCA_964501965.1 uncultured Leptospiraceae bacterium
TTAGATTGCTAAATAATGAAAAATGGGCAATACCTTCTAATTTATTTCTGATGACTCATCAGAAATAAGTTGAATAAATAATCAAGGAAAAAAAATGAAATTTGGACCTTTTTTGTTATTTTTTTTGCGCCTTGCCATAGCCTGCCAATGGATATTTGGCTTTTCCAATGGGACTTGATGAAAAATGAATTTGGGAGGTTTTTATTGCTAAACAAAGCTATAAAAAAAAAATAAAGATATTGAAAAATTTGACTGATAATATATATAATGGGATTTGTTTAGTTTTTTAGATTTGATTGGGGCAAGCTAGGAATTATGGAATTAATTTTAGAAAAAATAATCATTAAAAATTACCGCAGTAACAAAAAAGAACTGGTAAAAAAAGCTCTTTTTGTCACATTTGCTTCATTTGCTTCATTGAAACAGGAGCAGAATAGGCCGGAAAACGATTTTGACTCTTCGTCAGCTGTTTTATCCAATGAGGCGCAACAAAAGGATAAACAATGGGCCAAGATTATCAAAATCATACAAAACAATCAAGCTCAGGCTGGATCAAAAGTATTTGACGCATTATTGGTGGCGATTTCTTCTCCCGCGTCATTGACTTATACATTGTTGCGCTTTTTACTTTTTATCCGTCATTGTTTCAATCTAAAAGTAGTTTTGATCATGGCTCCAGAATGTGAAAAAAAGGTTTCCAATACAGGAATAGTTGAAACTGTTATCACAGCTTTTTCAGAAAAAGAAGCCTTTCAAAAATTAACGCGCCTGGATAACTAAGGATTTCAACATGAGCGAACAGGATTCATTACGAGAAGAATTTCTTAACGAAGCAACGGAACATCTGGCCAATGTAGAGACAGATTTACTTGATATCGAAAAACAAGGTAAAAATTTTGAACAAGATATTGTGGATAGGCTATTTCGGGCGATGCATTCCATTAAAGGAACAAGTAGTTTCCTGGAGCTTCATAATGTCACGGATTTATCTCATGCAATGGAAAATGTTGTTGATCAGATGCGGTCCAAAAGATTGCTCCCCAGTGAAGCTATTGTCCAGGCATTATTGAGCGGATTGGACAAACTTGAGCAGATGATCACAGATTTGGACAATCTGCAAAACTATAGTATTCACAATGAGCGGGATGCATTGCAACAACTCATAGCCAGTCCTGTTTTTGAGGAAGAAAATGAGGATGTAAAAGAAGAGGAAAATGAAAAGCCCGCTACGAACAAAGATAAAAATATTCTGTCTTTGCAAGCACAAGCACAAACAACAATAACAAAAAAAACTGATTTTGCCGATATTTGCAATCAAAAGTATAAATACCGTATTCGCCTGGATCTCGCCAAAGAATGCTCGCGCAAAAAAAGAGCAGTAACAGATTTTTTTTCTATGATAAAAATCATTGGTGAGATGAAAGAAGGGCATTTCATTGAAAGCACGATCCCCAAAAACAAGGAACAATTTGCTGCCAATGAACCAGGATTGGAATATGAATTTTTATTGATCACAGACCTGGATGACACTTCGGTTTTAATGGAATCGTTGGATATAGACCCAATTTCTATCGACACAATAGAAACTGTAGACAAAATAGATAAAATAGAAATAGCACCAACCCCACCAGAGCCGCAACAAAAATCTCTGACTTCGCAGCCATCTTCTATCAAACAGGAAAATAAAGAAGAAATCAAACAAGAAAAAAATACTGATCAAAAAAATGAAAAGGTCAGCGGCCAGGAAGTTCAAAAACAAAATAAAGTATCTCAAAACCAAGATATTGTGCAAACTCATAGCCGGCCCAGGAGTCAATATCTACGGATATCCGTTTCTTTATTGGATGAATTGATGGATCTAGCGAGTGAACTTGTTTTGGTTAGAAATCAAAATATGCAATTAGTAGACACAGGCGATCAGAATCAACTCAAAACAGTAGCCAAAAAACTCAATGTAGTCACTAGTGAGTTGCAAACATGTGTCATGCATACCAGGATGCAACCGATTGACTCTATTTTTTCCAAATATACCAGGCTTATTAGGGATTTAAGCAAAAAAGTAAATAAATTGGTTGATTTGCAAATCACTGGCCAGGACGTGGAATTGGACAAAAATATCATTGAATCGATCAATGATCCGATTATGCATTTGTTACGCAACGCGGTGGATCATGGCATAGAACTGCCCCATGAACGGAAAAACAATAATAAAAAAGAAACAGGAAAAGTAGAGCTCAAAGCGTATCATCAGGCAGGGTTGGTGTACATTGAAATCAAAGATGACGGCAAGGGATTGGACACAGAAAAATTGTCCAAAGCTGCTATTGCGAAAGGCATTGCCACAAAGTCACAAATTTCTCAGATGAATGATCAAGAAATTTTCCATTTAATATTTCATCCTGGATTTTCTACTGCTCAGGAAGTAACAGATATTTCTGGCAGGGGAGTGGGCATGGATGTGGTCCAGACCAATATTAAAAAATTGGGCGGTACAATTGATATCCATTCGACTCCAAATAAGGGAACCAAATTTTCAATTAAGCTGCCTTTGACTTTGACCATTATTTCCGCGTTAATCATTGAAACCCATGGCCTGCGGTTTGCTATACCTCAATTTAGCATTGCGGAAGTTGTTTGGCTATACAATACAGATTTAACGGAGAAAATTCGGGAGGTCAACTCAGTGGAGGTTTTCCGTTTGCGGGAAAAATGGCTACCGCTTATTCGGCTGGGCAATGTCTTGCAATTAAAAGAAACAGATGCGCAAACCAATTTGCCGGGCAATAAATATCTAGAACACTTTTCCAGCCAAATAACTAGCCCTCAAAATGGTCAAAAAACAAATGAGAACGAAGATGCAACCACTGATTATTCACAAAACTTTAAGAAGCTGAAAGAATTGCATGAAAAAAGTAAATACATTATTGTGTTGAAACTTGGTGAACTCCGGTACGGTCTTTTAGTGGATAAAGTGATTGATACCGAAGAAATTGTCATTAAATCATTGCATAAACAAATGAAAAAAAGTCAGGTTTTTGCCGGCACAACAGTGCTGGGTGATGGCAATATAGCTATGATATTGGATATTACCAATTTAGCCCGCAAAGAACAATTTGATATTTCGCGGGCTGAAATGCCCCAGCAATTGATTGAAAAAAGAAAAGAAGATAAGCAAACTGTCATCCAATTTCAAATTGGCAACAAAGAGCGTTTTGTTATTCCTCTATTTTTAATCAAGCATATTGAAAAAATTAAATTGTCCCAAATCCAGATGACAGGCAATAAAGAATTTTTGGACTATCAAAACAATATACTGCCTATCATTCGGATTGACAAAGCATTGGATTTTATTTCAGCGGATTATTCAGACGAAGTTTATGTTTTTATAGTAAAATCCAAAAAACCTATTGGGATTCTTGTTTCAGAAATTATTGACGTGGCAGAAATTTTCAGTGCTTTGGAAGCGGATCACATGCGCCGACCGGGTATCATAGGCATGGTCAATATAAATGGCCAAATAACCCTTGTTGCGGATATTTTTCAAATCATTGAAATATTGGAGCCACAATGGTTTGCCAAAGAAAAGGCCATGGGACAGACTCGGGACCGTCTTTTGTTGCTAGAAGACACGCCTTTTTACGCGACTTTTATAAAATCATATTTGCAAGGTTTGGGTCTTGATGTGCAGGTAGCTCAAAATGGACAAGAAGGTCTTAAGGAACTTCAAAAAGAAAATTTTGATTTTATCATTTCTGATTTGGAAATGCCGGTCATGGATGGATTTGAGTTTGCGCGGCATGTCCGTTCGCAAGACAAGTATAAACATATTCCTTTATTGGCAATATCCGCGATAGGGGAGAAAAAAGGCAAGAAAATGGCATTGGAAGCCGGATTTGACAATTTTGTGTCAAAATTGAACCAAGAAACTATGTTGGACGCATTGAAAAATGTATCCAAAAAAACAGGATAGGACTGGGGCGGATGGAACAAGCAGTAGATAGAAACGATACTATGGAAAATTTGGAATCCAGGCAATTTGTCAGTTTTTTCATAAATGATAAGATTTATGGTATCGATATCCGATTGGTCAATGAGATATATCCTAAAGTGGAAATCACCCCAGTGCCCTTGACTGAGCCATTTATTGCCGGATTGATGAATATACGGGGTCAAATTGTATTAGTTGTTGATTTGGCTGTTATATTTGGCCAGGAAAAATGCAAAATATCACCGGATTCGCATATCATTATCCTGAAAACTTATCGTGAAATACGGCATATTCAATCTTTTGCCATGAAAAATTTGGAATCTTTGGATGATAAACCGATTGCATTTTTAGCGGATCAAATCAGCGATGTGCAAGATATAAAATCAGATGAGATCGAAGATATTCCCGGCCATATAAATCCGCGTATCGCGTATTTCTTGGAAGGAATTATTAAATTGGATGAACGTATTTTGACGATTATTAATCCAGGCAAGATACTGGAAGGAACAGAAATCAAATTGGATGATCAATCAATGTAACAAATTTTAGCAAAAATTTTAGCAATATGAAACAAACAGTAAATTATTATAGAAATTCTGAAGAGGAGTATCAGCATGAATCAGCACAGTGAATGGATAAAGCAAACTTTTGTCTTAGGGTTTATCAATTTAGGAACACTTTTTCTCGGCGGCGCGTCAGCAGCAGGGAGATCTTTCTCACAGTAGCAAACGGGTTGAGCA
>CAZCVM010000125.1:4738-6678 GCA_964501965.1 uncultured Leptospiraceae bacterium
CAGGGTATTTTTTTTGGCAATCAGAGATGATAAATGTGATCATTGTAGGTGCTATCACGGCAATTCTTTTGGTCATTTCAGGATTGGCTGGTTTTATTTTTATAAAAAAAATTCAAAAAAAATTTTTTGAAACAGACTCAGCTATTTCCCAATGGGCTGAAGAGATTGAAAATAATGACCAAGAGCAGATGAATATTGTAGTGAAAATGATTGGCGACTTGCAAGAAAGCTCCAAAGAAAGCGCCAATGCCTCTGATATGATGAACATCATTGACGGCAATATCCAATCTGTGAATACCACCTCGGAGCAAATGACGTCAAGCATTTCCGCTGTGGCTACTGCGGCAGAACAGATATCCGTCAATATAAATAATATCGCTTCTTCCGCTGAGCAGATGAGCAATAACACCAATACAGTGGCCACTACAACAGAACAAATGTCCACGAATTTCAATTCCATTGAAAAAAATATCAAGCAAATGTCCGAATCTATCAATCATATCGCCGAGAATGCGCGGGAAGGTTCTACTGTGGCCAACGGTGCAGTCAATACAGCGGAAAATGCTTCCAATATTATGCGGGCTTTGGGAAAAAGTGCTGAAGAAATCGGCAAAGTGATCAGTGTCATCCAGGTGATTGCCCAGCAAACCAATCTATTGGCTCTCAACGCGGCAATAGAAGCAGCCAGCGCAGGTGAGGCAGGCAAAGGTTTTGCTGTTGTGGCCAATGAAGTCAAAGAGCTTGCAAAGCAAACAGCTTCTGCTACGGATGATATCACTGACAAGATTGAAGGAATCCAGGCAAGCACGGAAAATGCGGTCAATGCGATTTCCAGTATTACGGAAGTCATTGCAGCCATCAATAAATCTCAAAATGAAATCACAGAAATGGTCGAGACCCAGACAAAATCCACCAAAGATATTATGCACAATGTTTCGGAAGCAGCTTTGGCAGTAAATCATATCTCCCGAAATATCAGTGAATCAGCATCTGGCGGCAACCATGTGGCCCGAGGAATCAATGAAATTGCCACCGGTGCCAATGATGTTGCCAAGAATGTTTCTGAAGCAGCCAATGGCATCAAAGATTTGAGTGAAAAATTGCAGGAAGCTGCTGTCATGGTTCAGGAAGCGAACCGGTATATCAAAAGAACCAATGAAAGTACATTAAATTGCAACAGTCGTATGGACAAATTGAATATTTATGTTGACAAAATAGCGGACTCTGTAATAGAATTGCGCAAATTAACTATAGCAAAAGATAAAGTCAAACAATAACTCAATGTCGCAGCCATTAAAAATTTTCATTGCCTATTCTTCTTTAGAAGAAAGAGACTCCATAATAGAATTTATTGAGAAAACAGAGTTTTCTGTCATGGGATCCGCGCCCAATATGTCCCTGACTCAAAAAAAGATTATTAATAATCAACCGGATATAATTTTATTTGATGTAGCTTTAGCAGAAACTCCCATAGCCGATTTATTGGAAAAATTGGCTGGCACTGAATACCTGACGCGGATTATTTTTATTACCTCACAGAATACGCCGGCAGACCAAATGCGTCAGATTGAGTTGGCTCAAGAGCAGGGTTTGGCTGATTTCGTTTCTAAGCCTGTTTCTGATAAAGAGCCAATCGCAAAAAATGAAAAATTCACAAAAAAAATCATATCTAAACTGCAAAGCATTGCCATGAGTCATTATCTTGCTCAGGCAAAAAATCTAGCTGATGCTTCCGTAAAACAGGAAATACAAGCCCAAAAAAATACTCAAAAAGAGGCTTTGGCCGATTTCAAATCCATGTTCCAAAATCAAAAATCGATAAAAAACGAAATACGAATAGTGGCTATTGGCGTATCCACAGGCGGACCGGAAGCCTTGGCCGCGATTATTCCGGCATTACCCAAGAACTTGCCGGTTCCCATAGCAATTGTCTTACATAT
>CAZCVM010000126.1:0-6671 GCA_964501965.1 uncultured Leptospiraceae bacterium
TGTGCAAAATCTGATCCGTTTGGTCAATTACAGTGGCAATGAGCAAATTTTTATCCGGTACCGGAGTAGCATAAGCTGTGATATATTTTGTTTGTTCGCCTTCCCTGACAATAGGTATTTCCTGCCACTTCATACGTTTTGGATCGCCGGTCGCGACATCCGCCAGCACCCTTTGTTTTATCTGTTCACGGAAAGATTCATCTTCGTACACTGCTTCCCAAAAGGAATCCGGTTCTTTTAGTTTTTCCCGAGTCGTCTGGTAACAACGCAAAAACTCATCATTCATATAAATGAACTCCACAGCAGGCGTCACTGAAACAATCGATATACCGATCGGTAAAAAATCCATCACTGTTTGGAGCAATTTTTCATTTTCTTCCAATTGAGCATTCGTGCTTTGCAGCTCTTCATTGGCAGCAGACATTTCTTCATAAGCTGATTCCATTTCTTCATAGGCGGCAGCAAGATCTTGTTTGTGTTCGCGTACTCTTTTTTTTTCGGTAAAAAGTTTGAATGCCATGCGAATAGATGCCATTAGCACCACCTCGCCGGTATTTTTTACCACGTATCCATAGGAGGTAATGCCCTCTGTCTTTTCCACTACTTCAGGTTCTGTATGGGAAGATAAAAAAACCAGAGGCAAATCATGATCATCCAATATCCTGCGGGCTGCTTCTGTACCGTCTATACCAGAACCAAGATCAATATCCATCAAAATCAGATCAATTTGCGGATTGATATCCGCCATTTGCACAGCTTTTTCGCCACTGGACGCGTGAAGCACATTGTAACCATGCTTAGCCAGAATTTTTTTGCCAATAGCAGCAGTGACAGGTTCATCTTCTACAAGCAGCAATACTTTTTGTTTTTTTGTTTGATCCATGCAAATAACTACAACAATCCTATAAATTTATATAAACAAATTTTCATATTCTATTATTCTGTCAATAGAATAACGCATCACTTACAAAATATTATTTATTACAGAACCCTGACAAAAATCTCTGGCAAACAATCAATGCACGGAACAGGAAATGCAAGGATCATAGGCACGCACAAGCATTTCACAGCGATGAACAATTTGGTCTTCCGATTTTCCCTGGGCCGCGTCCTGGCTCACTAAATCGGCCAGGTCATAATGAATATTGGCATTGTTTTGGGTTGTCGGAATGATACAATTGGCTTTGGTTATATGGCCCTGTTCATTGACTTCATAATGGTGGTACAAAATGCCGCGCGGCACTTCCACAGCCCCAACCCCAAAACCAGGCTTGATCTGAATATCCGCCAATGTGGGAGCCTCCGGCCCGTCCAAAAGCTCAGCCAAAATTTGCGCGGATTCATGAAATACATGGACAGATTCGACAAGCTGGGCAATATTGTTCATAAAGGGATTGTGATTGACCGGCGTCAACCCAAAAGATCTGGCAACTTCCTGCGCAGGCCCAACCAAAAAATCAAAATTCAGATTCACTCTGGCCAAAGCTCCCACAGCAAAAGACTCGCGGGACAACTTCGTATGTTTACTGGTCGAAAAATCTACAATATATTCATTTGTCATAGCCAGATAATCAGATTCTTGTTTGACGATTCCATCTGTGGACACAAGATTGCCGCCAATCCACGGATAATGCCCCTTGCCCTGCAAAGCGACAAACTCTGTTTCTCTAGTAAAATCCGGCATAGTCAAACCGCCAAACAAATCCGCCAAAACCTGAAAGTCTTCCGCTACATCATTCCATTGATTCAAAAATTGTTTGATTTTTCTTTTATCAGGAAAAACATTGACTCCGCCCACGTTGAAATTTACCGGATGCGTTGTCCGGCCAGCCATCAGATCACACAAATCATTGGCTGCTTTTTTTATGCGCAACGCCGCGTTTGCCGCTTGAGGATGACTTTGCACCAGAGGAATAACACTATCCGTACCCATAAAATCCGGCAATACCAAAAATGCCAGATGCAATATATGGCTTTGCAAAGTTTCTCCATGCTTGGCCAATAAACGAATTTGCTGGGCCGGCCCAGGAATGGTTACCTGAAAAGCATTTTCCACAGCGCGTAAAGATGCCAAAGCATGACCAATGGAGCATATACCACAAATACGCGCGGTCAATAAATGCGCCATTTGTCCGTCCTTGCCCTGGAGCATAGCTTCAAAAAAACGCGGTGTTTCCACGACAGACCATTGAGCTTCCTGGAGCTTGTTATCTTTGATTCTTATATGGATATCTCCATGCCCTTCAACACGGGTGAGATGATGAACACTTGTATTGACATTCAATTTCATTTAACAGCCTCCTG
Organism: uncultured Leptospiraceae bacterium; assembly: GCA_964501965.1. Classification (GTDB taxonomy): domain Bacteria; phylum Spirochaetota; class DYNZ01; order DYNZ01; family DYNZ01; genus CAZCVM01. Next base: position 2,305 of record CAZCVM010000126.1, read on the forward strand.
CAATGTGTGAAAAAAATCTAATTTGCTCTGAACTTCTTGCCGAGAAAAACCTTTCTGCTGCAATATTTTTGACAACGAGTCCCAATTGACCACATCTGCTGGACCTCGACAGCCCCAGCAAGGCGTTTTGTGAGAAGGACACGGAGCATCGCAGCCGGCGCGGGCAATCGTTCCCAAACAAATCTGGCCTTCATCCAGCAGGCAATGGTTTAGATGCTGTTTGCATTCCATGCATACAGCATACCTGGGATAAGAAAAATCAGCTCCCAGCGCAAGATGCAACACGATTTTTTCTACTTCATCTTTGGATACCGGACAACCGGGAATCGTAAAGTCCACCTTTACGACCTCGGACACAGCCATTACCGGCAAAGTATCTTTGGGCTGGTCTTTGTAAACTTCGTTATTCAATTGAGCGGGCGAAAAAACATTGGCCATTTTATTTACGCCGCCAAAAGCCGCGCATGTTCCATAAGCGACCAATATTTTTGCCTTTGATCGGATATCTTTGATCCGTTCGACTTGATCCTGACGGGAAATTGATCCTTCGATAAAAGCAATATGATAATCCTGCCCCTGATAAGATGAAATCTCACGAAAATTGACCACATTGACCAAATTCAAAAAATCCGGCAATGTGTCCTCTTTGTTCGCGATCTGCAATTGACATCCTTCACAGCAGGTAAAGTCAAAAAATGCCACATTTGGTTTATTTATTTCAACACCTAAATAATTCACGAAAAAACCTCCTAAATGGCTTCCTTTAAGTTCATAACAGCCCAATAATCCATCACCGGACCATCCACACAGGTAAAAGTCGATCCCACCATACACCGGCAGCATTTACCCATTCCGCAATGCATTCTGCGCTCCAAATCAACAAACATACGATTCATGGGTATACCCACCCAGGTAAGATAATCGCAAACATACTTGAACATAACAGGCGGACCGCAAACAATCGCAAAAGTATTGTCAGGATCAATGGTCATCTTTTTCAACATGTCCGTTACCATGCCGACATCTCCCTGCCAGCCGGTATGCGGCTCTTCCACCGCAATCTTAAGATCATAATCATATACCGTTTGCCACTCTTTAAATTGATAATCAAATAATATTTGGTCTGGACTTTTAACTCCGTACAAAATGGACACATTGTTATAATCGGACCGGTTTTCATTTACCCAAAAAATAGGAGCCCGCAAAGGCACAATACCCAATCCTCCGGCAATCAGCAAAATATTTTTTCCGATCATTTGTTTCATGGGGAAATAAGTGCCGAATGGTCCGCGGATACCGACTTTCGTGCCAATCTTGGCTTTGTGCAGCATAGAAGTAACTTTTCCAGCCCGCCGGATACACAACTGTAGCTGCCCCTTGAGCATAGTGGAACTGGAAATAGAGATCGGTATTTCCCCAAAACCCGGAAGTTCCAGCATCACAAATTGACCTGGCAAAAAAGAGAAAATCTGGCTGGATTTGTCATCCAAAAAATTTATGTGAAACAATTTTTCCTCTTCCGTCAATGGCACAATATTGGAAATCAATGCCTCATAAACCTTATCCGTGCGCATCAATTTACTGGGCCGATTAAAATCGGGCAATTTTTGCATAAATGGCTCAATATTTATATCTTCCACAGGCAATTTAAAAGTTGTCATTATAAATGTTCCTTTCTTAAGTCATTGATCACATCTACCGGTGAAATATCCGCCGGACAGGCGCGGCCGCAACGATTGCAACCAACGCATTTGGGTTCGTCATAACTTTCCACAAAACCTCGATGTTGATGATAAAAACGGTATTTCAATCTGGATTGTGCTTTGGGACGAAAATTGTGACCGCCTGCCACTTCAGCAAAATCCACCAAATTGCAAGAATACAAAAAGCGATTTTTTGAAGCAGTCTGCAAAGAAATATCAATATCCTCTGAAACAGAATAGCAATAACAAGTCGGACAAACCATAGCGCAATTGCCGCAGCTCAAACATTTATCTCCCCATTTTTGCCACACTGGATCATCAAATTCAATGTCCATAAGACTGGACAATCCGGTAACATCCACCTGGGATTCAAAAAGCTTGCTGATCCGGCGGCGTTCCCGTTTGTAAGCGTCCTGGTCCTGTTCCCGTACCTCATCCGTGGCAACATTTTTCAAAAGGTTCAGGGCCTTAGAAGAGTTTATCTGCAAAAAATACCGGTCTCCAATATCTGTCATAAAAATATCAAAGCCATGGCTGACCACATCCGAATTCAAAGACCGGCAAAAACAATCCTCAAACGGTTCATGATCAAGGCCTATCAAAAAAGTATTCTTGCGCCGTGCCACATAATATGGAGACGCAAACTTACCTTTCATCAGCACATTATCCAATTTGAGTAACGCGTCAATATCACAGGCTCTGACCCCGACAATCACGCGCGGATGAATCGTATAACCAATCTCCTGCTGCCAGGATTCTTGGTCAAACCGATAGGTAGACATAGTTTCTTTGTAAGGCAGAAAAAAGTTTTTTAATGAAGAATAACTCTTTGTATAATCCAGCTTTAACATTTCATAACTGGTGATCTCATCGAACTGATAAACAGGATTGCCTTTATTGTCATGGGCCTTGACCACCGGGCCGATTGTCACATTATCAGCAATAATGCCCCGTATCAAGTCTTCAAAATTGCTTTTGGAAATAGTTTTGAATATCATAGTATCCCTCTGATATATATTTCCGTCTAAACATAAATAACTTGAAAAATATGCAATAAAAAAAATGGAATATTCAAATTTTACGACCTATATTTATTTATTAAAATATTCAACTAATCGAATAATTCGAATAAGTCGAATAAATTGATTTGACTTCCTGGCAGTTTTGCTTTTTGTTGCGATAAAGATAAAATAAAAAATTTTTATCCTAAAAATTGAATTTTTGGCAACAAACAAAAATGAAACAACCGATTCAAACACTGTTTTTTAAAAATCGCTTTCGGAAAAACAGCAATGACCTTCAAACGGATAGCCAGTTAACAGGTAAAAACTGGATGGACTCACAAATGTCATCAACCTTCCATTTATCATCGAATTTGTCCTCGTACAAAAGAAAAATTGTTATGGTTATATCGATTGTAGTGTTCGCGCTATCTTTTTTGGTCGCGCCCATAATTTTTTTTACTGTGGGCAAACATGGCTCCATACCGGCATTAATCACAATCGGATTATCAGCGTTTATTAGCTTCTTTTTGGCCCGAAAAAATTTTATTCAGTCTTCTGCTATTTTGCTGATAGCTATTTCCACAGCTCTTATCATTATTTACCATTTCAAATACCTGCATACTCCAAACCATCTGAGTTACTTGATCATTGTCACTCCCACAATGATTATTATTCTGATTGTCGCGATTTTGGTTTTGAAAAAAACTGCTACACTGATTTTGAGCTCAATATTCATGGGATTGATTGCATATTTTGTGTATGAAACAAACAATCCTTTGATCATTCAGCGCATCCCATTATTCTTTCTGATACTAGCTCTGGCTACCGTATTGGTATTTACATCCCGAACGATCATTGATTGGTCAATACTATCTTTGCAAAAAGAAAAAAATCATATAAATCAATTGCTCAATGAAAAGACTAAACTTCTCGATACCATGGAATACCAAGTCTGGTATCTCAAAGATCCGCAAACATACGGCATTGTCAACCAAGCGCATGCTGATTTTTTGAACAAAAACAAAAGCGACATTGAACACAAATCAATGTACGATTTTTTGTCCAAAGAACAAGCCCAATATTGCGAAGAAGAAAACCGCTATGTATTTATGTCCAAAAAGACCATACGCAATGAATATTGGCTGGAAAATAAAAATAGTCAAAACAAAAACAATGATAAAAGCAATAAAACCGAACTGATAAACATTACCAAAACACCCTACCTGGACGACCAGGGTCAAGTTTCTTATGTAGTTTGCATAGGAATCAATATGACCCGCTATATGCAGGCAAAACAAGCCAAAAAAGAAACCGAAGACCGGCTCAATGCGATTATGGGCTCTATAGATGACATCATTTTTGTTTTTAATAACAAAGCCGAATTTACATTTGTCAATCCCCACAAAAACCAGGCATTGCTTATGGATCCCAACCATTTTATCGGCAAAACTCCGCAAGAAATTTTGCCGCGTCCATTGGCAGACCAGTTTTTGGAAGCTTTTGAAAAAGCCAAACAAGGCCAAGTCATAGAATACGACTATAGCCTGGAAATAAATAACCAGACCCATTGGTATTCAGCTCGTTTATCACCCATCTTTTCTATAGAAGGCTTTGACGGAGCTGTCACAGTTGTGCGGGACATTACCCAGAGAATCCAAAC
>CAZCVM010000127.1:0-6593 GCA_964501965.1 uncultured Leptospiraceae bacterium
AGATTCCTTTCATAGTCTCGCTGCCCAATATACAAATTTATAATCTGCATATCGCCCGTTGGCTTTTGATATCTCACTCGGGCTTGTCCCCCATTCAATGATACCGCCTTTTCACTGATATAGCGCAATAATAGTATCATTAAATCATTCATACTAATGTTAAGCTTTTGTGCTGCCTCTTCCAACATTTTTTGATGTTCCGCTTTTATGCTTACACTTGTATGATTGTGATATTTTTTGGGCTTTGGTGATTGGTTCATAGCATTGTCCTTTACTTAAAGAATGTTTCTATAATTAATAAAGGTCAGTGCTAGGCATTTTGTCCCAAAAAAATTCATATTTTTTAAATAACTATGATTTAAATAACTATTTTCTCGAAATTTTTGCTCATAACCAAGTAAAAAAGAGTTGATCGCTAATGATCCCACAAAAAATCATGAAAAAAACTTAAACATGTAAAACATACTGGAAAAACAAATGAAAATCATCTCATGGAATGTAAACGGCATCCGCGCAGTGGAACGAAAAAACGAAATACAAAAATTAATCCAAACCCAAAATCCGGATATCCTTTTTTTGCAGGAAACCAAGGCTAATGCTGACCAATTGTCACAATACCTGACTGAAAATGACACATACAAGCAATACTACCATTCAGCCCAAAAAAAAGGCTACTCAGGTGTTTCTATTTGGTTAAAACAAACGACATGGACAAAGCACCAAATTTTGACCGGAATGCCGGATTGGGATGACAATGAAGGCCGTATCATCGGCATCAGCAATAAGAAAAATATAATATTCGGAGTATATTTTCCCAATGGTGGCAAAAGCAAACAAGCCTGGCAAGAAAAGCTATTGTTTTACAAAAACTTTTTGCAATATAGCAATCAATTGCGCAATCAAGGGAAAAATGTTATTTGGTGCGGAGATTTCAATGTAGCCCACAATGAGATTGACCTGGCTCGTCCCAAGGAAAATGAAAAATCTATTGGTTTTTTACCGGAAGAGAGATCCTGGATGGATCAGGTATTGCAATCCAATTGGATTGATACGTTCCGCTATTTCAATCCTGACCAAGCGAGCTATACCTGGTGGAGCATGCAAACCCGCGCCAGAGAACGCAATATTGGCTGGCGTATTGATTATTTTTTAGTGGACAAGGCTATCATAAAAAAAGTAACAAAGATAGAACATTTAACTTCACAAATGGGGTCAGACCATTGCCCTATCTGTTTAGAGTTAAACATTAAATAATTGAAAAATAAATAACCATATTTCAGAATTTTTCTGGAGGTAAAATGAAAATATTTTATTTTATATTCTTGCTATTTCTTAGCGTACATGCACTCATTCATCTTATGGGTTTTACCAAAGGTTTTCAATTGGCTGACCCAAAAGGCTTGACCATGCAAATTTCCCGGCCAATGGGTTTTTTATGGCTTTGTGCTTTTTTTCTTTTAAGCGCATCTATTTTATTAATTGCATTAAATAAACCTTATTGGTGGATAGCAGGTCTTGCATCTGTAATGGTTTCCCAATATTTAATTATTGCATATTGGCGAGAAAATTGAAAATCCAAAAAATCAAATACAATCGCGATTGAAATCATCCGGCAGTTATTACCAGATATCAAAGAAAACTGTTTGTCATTTTTTACTAATGCGAATATCTATATCTTCCATCGTTTCCGTTTTTTTCAGTGCTCCAACCATGCCAGTGATTCCTTGATAAAGGATATCCTTGACAAAAGGGTTCAATGCGATAATTTTACCATTGATTTTAACGTCAATATTTCTGTCTTCACCGCTTTTGAACCTGTCTGCTTGATACAGCTCATAAATATATTCGCCAATCAATTCTATATCATTTCTGCGAAAATGTTTTTTTTTGGTGTCCACTTCTTGATCGCAAACAATGGCCGCGAGATTTTGATCTTCATCTGAAAATATTCGCTCCCCCGCATTTTTCTCCTTGCTTGAAACAGGCCCATGATGTTTTCCGATTTCTTCAGATGTATTTCGCGATTTATCCATTATTTCTATTTTCAAAAATTCCTCATTTTTGTATCCTTCCGCCAAAACAATATCCATTTCTTGCAGATATTGCTTTACAATTTTCCCCAAACCCCAACTAGCTTTTGTATCTCGCACTAATGCAACTGAATCCGGACCGCTCAAAACACTGATCTCGCTACCGCTTGCTTTGTGACGGAAACTATCTTTACCAGGGTGATCAATAGAAAAGCCATGCGAACTGTGCTTGACTGTACCGACTCGCAAACCTTTTTTGCGGATCAATGGCACCAATTTTTCTACCAAAGTAGTTTTTCCTGAATTGCTATATCCGATAATAGAAACAATAAATGGCATATTTTTTCCTTATTTTTTTGTACTATTTATTTTTTTGCTTAAAATGACTATTCAAATAATGTTCAACTTTTTTTCTATTCAGACCAAAGCGTTCCATCACTTCGTTTTGCGCGAATTGCAGCCGCAAGATGGCCACATTGTACGCCACCAATATCCGCGTTGTTTCCAATCTAGATTTTGTATAATTGTCAAGTGCTTGCTTGACTACCACAGTAGAATACCGCCCCTGTCGAAATCTCCGCAGGACACCCTGATAGTATTGATACGCTATTTTTTGGGTTTGTAGAGCACCCTGGTAAACATCATACATAGTTTGAACATCATCCATAAAATTTTCAATTTCTTTTGCTATATTGTCTCGGAGCTGATTGTATTGGGTTTTTGCCTGTGCCATTTGCACACTATAATCCCTGATTTTATCCTTTAGACCTGTGGCATATAATGGCGCAGTGACTTCCACGCCTATATAATACGATGGATATTTTATACTAGGCACATCCTGATAACTACTGCCAAATCCAGAATCCCTGCCTTTGCTCTGTGCGCGGAGAACCAAATCCAAGACCGGCAGCATTTCTCTTTTGGTGTTGTCCAAAGCCAATTCCGCATTTTTCAGTTGCAGTCTAGCTGATTGCAAATCTGGCCTTTTCTGGTACGCGATTTTTAATGCTGTATCAAAATTGGCAATCATTTTCATTTTGTACAAGGAAGCGGAAGCATCAATAATAGTATTTTCCGGCAAATGCACTGCTTGCAAAAGTTTGCGCCTGCCTTCACGCAAATCTTTTTGGGCTATGCGTATTTGATTTTTGTACATTACAATCAAACTATCCCATTGCAACAATTCTATACTTTCTGCTAACCCTAAACGTATTTTTCTTTGTGTAATGGTTCGCACTTTTTTTGTGGATTCCAATTGCTCTTGCAAGGCCTGAACATTTTCTTCCAGAATAGCGATATTCCAATAATAAACTAAAGCTTCCACAATCAATCCGCTCAAAACCTGCAAAGTAACCAATTTCTTCTGCTCGGACACATTGTCCAATATTTTCATCATATCTCTTTCGCCGCGCCCCAAAAAATTGCGCAATAAAGATTGCCGCAATTCCAAAATCAGAGCACTATTGTAATAAGGCGGAGTCACCATTCCTTCAAACAGCGGCGCAAACGCTGCTGTACTCGGGTCGGCGGACAATGTGGCGACAATATCATCCGGGTTTACGCCTGTATCCTGGTATGTGCTACTAACGCCCACAGAAACACGAGTTCCTGTATGAAAACTTTTACTCAAAAACGCCTGAATGCTTTGCTGTTTTTGCTGTGCTCCTTCATAAAGAAAATTGCGCCCTTTTTCAGGAGATTCACTATATCCATATCCTGCACTGCCATGCAAATAAAAACCATACTTGGCTTGAAATTGATCTTTATCAGATGTCGCCATAAGATAATGCAATGCAGCCAGCCGCACATCAAAATTTTTTTCGATCAACCGATGCACCAATTCGTTGAGAGTCACTTTGGATGCCTGACTATAAGCTGTTTGCATTGAAAAAATTATCATTATGGACACTATTAAAAATTTCATTAGATATTTTATAAATCGTTTCATTGTATACCTCGTTTTTACATTATTGCGCGGAATTAGTTTCTTGCAAATCAACAAGTTCTTTTCGGCTTTGCATACCAACTTTTGACAAAATTTTTGATACCATGGTCTTATAATCTTCAGCAATATGGTAAAAAACTGGTATCAGTACCAATGTGATAAATGTAGCGAAAATCAATCCATAACCAAACGCCAGGGCAAGCGGCGCCACAAAATCATCCTGGCCGCCGATGCCATAGACTGTCGGTATCAAACCAAGAACAGTTGTCATACTGGTCAAAACAACAGGACGCAATCGCAAGGCCCCGCCTTCAACCAAAGCGTCTATCAAGTTCATGCCTTCTTGTTTGCGCAAATTGTTTATAAACTGAACAAGAACTAGAGTATTGCTGACTATCACACCAGCGAGACTAACCACTCCCAATAAACTCATAAATGACAACGGCTTGCCATGACTGATCAAAGCAAATATTACTCCTACCAATCCAAATGGAATGGCACTCATAACAACTCCCGGCAAAATCAATGATTTGAAAAATGTAGCCAGAATAATATATATTAAAAGCAAAGCAAACAAAAACAATACACCTAAATTTTGCAGACTTTCATTCGTATCTTGCTGTTCACCTCCATAATTGACGTCATAACCAAGATATTTGGTACTTATATCAGCAAAAGCATCAGACACTTTTTTATTGGCAACAATAGCGGTAATTTTTTCCGTGTCTAAATTTGCCTTTACTTGAATCACACGCTTAAAATTTAATCGGTTGATCATAGAATATCCAGGCTGACGTTTGTAATAGGCAACCCGACTCAAAGGCACTAGCCCTCCCTGATTGTTGGCGACATAAACTTGATTGAGACTGCTTATTCGTTGCCGATAGCTTTCTGGAAACCGCACCCGCACATCAATCTCATCATCGCCCATACGCACAGTGGTTGCGACATTTCCGTCAAAAGCGGTACGTATCGCCTGGGCAACATCCAACACAGACAATCCTGCTTGAGCGGCAATGTTCTCCCGAACCATAAAACGAAATTCTTCTTTACCAGGTTCCATATCCGTGGCAATATCATACACACCGTCCAAAGATTTCAAAAAAACCATATATTCATCAGCAATTTTGTTCAAAGTATCAATGCTTTCGCCGCGGATTTCTACATTGACCGGCATGCCAACGGGCGGCCCGCCTTGATCCAAGTCAAATTTTAAGAAAATATCTTTATCCAGTTTCTTTTGTTTCTTGGCTTCAGCAACCTGTTTTCGCAATTTCCGCAATATTTGCACATCTGTTTTTTTGCGATCGCCCACTGGCGTGAGATTCAAAATGACCATGGCTCGGTGCGTTCCATCCGCCGGAGCTGGATCAATAAAATCCGCACTACCGGAACCCGTCCTGGTTTGCAAAGATTCTAAAGAAGTACGCGGGATTTTCAAAACAATTTTTTCCAATTCTTGAACATTTTTCAATGTGGTCTTTAATGTCGTACCTTGCGGCATTTTGACATCTATAGTGATTCGCTCTCCTCCGCCGCCAGGAAAAAGCACAAAGTCCATCAACCAGGCGGACAAGCCAATCGAACTAAAAAAAACAATGATCAAAAGAACAAAAGTAATATAACGATGCCGAATATTCCAACTTAACGCCTTTTTGTAAACATTTTTGATGATAAGAAACATATCTCTTTTTTCGCCGTTTTCGTCCGAGATTACGCGGGCGGCCTTACCAAAAAGTGACAAATGAGTCGGCAAAATAAACATGGAAGCAAACCAGGAAGCACTCAATGATAAAATAATAACCATTGGTATACCCCATATAAATTTGCCTATCATGCCTGTCATAAACAATAATGGCGCGAAGGCTGCAGTGATACACAGCAATGTTGTGGTCACTGGCCAAACTACTTCTTCTGTGCCTTTATCAATGGCCATGACACGGGATAGACCTTTTTCCATATACCGATAACTATTTTCCGAAACCACAATGGAAAAATCCACGATCATACCCAAAACCATGACCATTGCAAACATACTTATAACATTCAAAGTGATACCAGCCAGACTCATACCCATAATAGCTATCATAAAAGCAATAGGTATGGACACGCTCACAATCAAACTCATTCTCAGTCCTAAAAGCAATACCAGCACTATGATAAGTAAGACAAAACCAATGGAAGCATTAATCACGAGCGACGACAACCGGGAACGAACAAACCTGCTAAAATCATTAAAACTTTCAATTTGCAAATTTGGATTGCCCGTTTTTTTGTATTGCTCAATAAAATCCTGAACACGATCTGAGACATCTATTGTGTCTGCATTGGGTTTTTTCCATACTTTTAGCAATATCGCGTCTTTGCCCATAAAGCGTTCATGGATTTTTATTTCTTCATAAGTATCAGTCACTTTAGCTATATCCCGCAAACGGGTATTGTATCCTTCGATATTCGCGAGGATAACTGTGTCGCGTACTTGCTTCACATTTTCAAACTGACCCTTTGTGCGCAGCAAGTATTCTTTTTTACCAATACGCAAAACTCCACCAGGCAGATCAAAATTGCGCATTTTCAATTTATGGATCAAAGTGTTTAGACCGACCCTATAACGCTGC
>CAZCVM010000128.1:0-5923 GCA_964501965.1 uncultured Leptospiraceae bacterium
TTTGTATTGAATTTATTGTACATAAACTCCATGGGCAAACCAAATTTGATGGAGGCCGCGTACACGGGTATCAAAGAATTGGTAATCAATGCAGTCAAATCCAATATGAAACGAATAATTTTTGAAAAAAACAATCTGGATATCAACAAATCCGAGGATTCTGAAAAAGGTCATGCTTTGTTCAAAGAACGTCTCAAAAGCGGAGCTTTGGAGCAGTTTGCAAAACAATCCAGTGATCATGGTTATGCGGTAATGATTGATTTTTTATTTGGCCAGGAACATTTTTTAATAGAAATTAAGAACAATGCTTTGCTGTCAGAAGAGGAAAACAAGCGAATCAGGGAGAAACTGGCCAAAGCAATGAGTTATGAAGATATTGCCCAGTTTTATATGGATTTTGCGGATGAGACCGAGGGAGCAGGTCTTGGCATGACTATGATCACAATGGCACTGCGCAATGAAGGGATTGACCCTCATTGTTTTACGATATTTAGTGATGGCGTCAATACCACTGCTCGCCTGGAAATACCAATCAGTGAGGATTATGTGCCCAGACGTTTGCGGCACAAATAAAAATAATCAAACAAATATGCGCAAAAATTCTTTTTTGCGCATTACAAAGAGAAAGAAAACACAAATGATCCAAGAAAGCCTGCACGCGGTTGCTATCCATTTGAACAAAATTGGCGATGAATTGCAAAAATTTCCCCAGGCATTGCATTTGACGCATCAATTGCAGGAAATGAGTGAATCCATTTTATCTTTGTCCGCAGAAAGCAAAATTATCGAACAAAGCGAAGAATTGCATAGGACGATATTGGAACATGTTTCAGATGCTTTTTTTATTACAGATACGGAAGGAGATTTTACCTATATTTGTCCCAATATCACGGAAATATTCGGTTACTCTCCAGCCGATATCTGGCAAAAAAGAAACATTATTTTTTTGCTGGGCTATATACCTTTCAACATCGACCAGTTGCATACTCATAAAGAAATCAATAATATTGAACATGACATTGTAAACAAGGCGGGCACTATCAAACATTTGCTGATAAATGTCAAAGACGTAGCTATTGGAAAAGGTTCGGTACTGTATTCATGCCGCGATGTAACTGAGCGCAAACGATTTGAGACCGCTGTGCGGCAAAGTGAGGAACGATATCAATTGTTATCTAGCTCAACTTTTGAGGCTGTATTTATTTCTCAACAGGGAGTTTGTATCAATCAAAATGAAACCGCGCAAAAATTGTTTGGTTATTCATTGAAAGAGGCTGTGGGCAAGAGTGTTTTGGAGTGGATACATCCTGACTACAGAGAGCTGGTCAAAATAAAAATCCAGCAAGAGTATGTTGATCCTTATGAAGTCATGGCGATACGTAAGGACGGCTCATCGTTTCCAGCAGAAATCCAGGCCAGGACCACGCAATACCAAAATCAGAATTTTCGAATCACAGCTTTGCGGGATATTGATCAGCGCAAAAAAGCGGAACAAGACTTAAAGGAAAGCGAGCGCCGGTTCAAGGATTTATTTGACAATTCATTATCCGGGATTTTTTTAGTGGATATTCATGGCAATATTTTGGAAGCAAACAAGCGCTTGGTGGATATGATGGGATCTCCCTCAGTTGAGGCGACAAAAGCCATCAATGTAATGACTTATCAACCATTGATTGATATGGGTTATGCGCAAAACATGAAAAAATGTCTGGAAACAGGTGAACCAGTTTTTGGCGAAAACTCTTATACTACGAAATGGGGTAAGCAAATATATGTTCGTTATTATTTCAATCCTATATTCAAAGACAATGAGATCAATGGTCTTTTGGCCAATGTGGATGATGTCACTGAACTGCATCAAGCCAAGCAAGCACTGGCAGATAGCGAAGAAAAATTTCGACAGATCGCTGAAAATATTGAGGAAGTATTCTGGTTGAAAGATCAAGGGCAAATTTTGTACATTAGTCCGGCTTATGAAAAAGTGTGGGGCAGATCTTGCCAAAGTTTGTACGACAATCCTGAATCCTTCATGGACGTTGTCCATGAAGACGACAAACAAAATGTGATCAATGGATTTGAAAAACTAACACAATCCGGTGTATTCAATGAAACCTATCGTATCAGAAAACCGGATGGTCAAGTACGCTGGATTTGGGCGCGGACATTTCCAGTTTCTCATCCAGATACCGGCACTCCCCAAATAAAACGTTGGGCAGGCATCGCGGAAGATGTGACCGAGATCAAAAATCATCAGCTCAAAATACAAAGCACTTTAGAGGAAAAAGAAACCTTGTTGCGTGAATTGTATCACCGCACCAAAAATAATATGCAAGTCATATCCAGTCTATTGGAGTTGCAAAGTATGCAAAGCGCGAACCATGAAGTCCAGGGGGTTTTGAGAGATACCCAGAGCCGGATTCAGTCTATGGCACTGGTACATGAAAAGCTGTATCAGTCCAGAAATTTATCGCAAATCAACATGCGAGAGTATTTGATAGATCTGGTAAGTTTGTTGAGAGAAACATTCAAGGCCCATTCTGAAAAAATTCATATTGACATAAAAGCAAAACCATTGATGTTTTTAATTGATACTGCGACCCCCTGCGGTATGATTGTCAATGAAGCTGTCGCCAATAGTTTCAAATACGCTTTTCCAGGTGATAAAACCGGAAATATATATGTTGATTTGTATCAGACTGAAAGGCAGAGTCCAGGCCAGAGTACGAATCCAGGCAATGAATTTGTTTTGGAGATTGCAGATAATGGTATTGGTTTGGCCAAAGATTTTGACCTCGACGTTGACAAAAAACTGGGCATGGAAACAATTTTTAGTCTGGCTCAACATCAAATGCAAGGTTCAGTCGAGGTGACTGACCTTGACGGCAGAGGTGTTCGTTACATTATTCGTTTTAGAAATGATTTGTACGAAAAGCGAGTCTAATGTTTTTCTGGTTATATTTGCTTTTTTTGTATTAGTTTTTTATATTAGCTTTTTAATGGATAACCGGCCTGGGCCAAAATGTCGATTGTTTGGTCCTGCAATTTTTTTATTGTTTCTGGCTCCAGAGTATTTTCTGGATTTTGGAAAGTCAATCCCAAAGAAACGGATTTTTTCCCTGCTGGTAAATTTGCGCCAGTAAATACTTTGATGACTCGCGCCTGGAGCAAAAAATTTAGTTTGGCCTGGAGTATTGCGTTTTCTAAATGGATCGTTTCTTCTTTGTTGTCCGCCAAAACTGTGACTTCAAAAAAAGCAGGTGGAAATTTTGACGGTGCTGTGAATTTCCGTCTTTGTTTTTGCAAAATTTGGTGCAGGGCGGAAAGATTTAGGTCAAAAAATGGTAGTCGTTGCTTTTTGTTATAATCTATATCAAACAGAGTCATATTGCGCGGATGCAGTTCGCTGATATAACCCAGACATTGATTGAAAATATATATCGCGGCACTGCGTCCTGGATGAAAGTAAGGCCTTTGCGAAAAAATCGGATCATTTTCAGTGATCCGCCGCAATTCAAAATTGTGTATTTTTAATTTAGCGAGGAGATTGGTCAAAACATCTTTGGCCGCGAAAAACGGCGCGATGGAGCCGGCATTGGACTGGTCATACATGATAAAGCCCAGATGCGTTTCTTCTTTTGCTATAGCCGATGCTTTGCCGGAAATATCTTGCTGGCTTTTGTCGCTGTTTTGCGGATGATAGGTACGGCCAATTTCGAAAATACGAAATCTGTCTAGAAAGCGCAAATTGTCCGCAGCAGCTTTGACCAACCCCGGCACAATATCCATGCGCAGCCGGTCCATTTCATCGGATAAATAATTTTTCAATTTGAGTTCTTGTTCTCCGGTCATACCCATAAGGCTAAGAAGCTTAGGGCCATAAAAAGAATACAAGAATACTTCGTCTGCGTGACCTGTACCTGTCATAATATCCCGTATTTGGTGTTCCAATTGACGAAAGCTATGGTGTTGGGTCGGTTTTATTGCTACATAAGGTGCTTGCGGAGGAATCTGATCATAGCCGATGACTCGTCCGATTTCTTCCACAATGTCTTCTGGAATACTTAGATCTTTTGTGGCACGAAAAGTTGGTATTTGCACCTGGTAGATAGTATCGTTTGTGTCTTTGTTTTGTCTTGCCTGGGTATTTATTTCCAAAGAATTTAGGATGCGCAGGATTTTTTCTGTGGCCAAAGGGATGCCCAGCCTTTTTTCAATAAAGGCATGACTGATTTCAATGGGAATGCTCTCGATTGGATTTGGGTATGAATCCACAAAATTGGAACATCTTGCCTCTGGGCAAACTTTTTGTACCAATTCCCAGGCGCGGAAAATTGCCAGGGACGCAATCTGCGGATCCAGGCTTTTTTCAAAGCGTAAGGCCGCGTCCGTGCGCAAATTGATCCGTGTTCCAGTACGCCGGATTCTGGCTGGATAAAAATTGGCAGCTTCCAAAAAGATATTTTTGGTTTTTTCCGTGACTTCGGTTTTCTCGCCACCCATTACGCCAGCCAGCGCAATCGGACCGGACTCATCCGCTATTACCAGGTCCTGCTCTGATAGTGTTCTTTTTTGCGAATCAAGAGTAATGAGGGTTTCCTTTTGCTTGGCCAGGCGGATTTGTATGGTATCACCGGTCAATGTATCTTTGTCAAAGGCATGTAAAGGTTCACCGAGTTCGAGCATGATAAAATTGGTAATGTCCACTATATTGTTGATAGACCTCAGGCCAACAGCTTCCAAAGGAGTTTTGAGCCATTGCGGTGACGGACCGACTTGAAAATTTTCTATGATCAAACCGCAATACCTGGGCGTATCCATACCGTTTTGGATGTTGACTTTTATTTCTGGATTTGCGGCTTGTTCCAAAACCGGCGGCTGTGGCGGTGTGAATTTTCGATCAAAAATGGAGGCCAGTTCTCTGGCAAAACCGATATGATTCCACAAATCAGGTCGATGAGTGATGGATTTATTGTCAATATCAAATATGGTGTCCGGGTTTACATGAAGAGCTTGCCCCAGCGTCATGCCGGTACTGGTTTTTTGGTCTAGTTCTAAAGACCAGATGCCTTCTGATTTTTCTTCCAGACCAAGCTCCGCTTTGGAGCAAATCATACCTTTGGATTCAATGCCGCGTATTTTTGTATTTTTTATTTTGAAGTCTCCGGGCAAGATGCTTCCGTCAAGTGCTACGGGAACAGTTTGACCGGCAGCGACGTTGGACGCTCCGCAGACTATTTGGTATGTCTGGCCTGCTACGTCTACCTGGGTGACTCGCAATTTATCAGCGTCCGGGTGAGGTTCTACTTCCATGACTTTGCCGATATATATCTGTGATAGATGCTGGCCGATGATTTCGTATTCTTCAAATTCTGCGGTTGTCATAGTCAAACGCAAAAATAGGTCATGGTCAGATATGTCTGTTAGATCAACATATTGGGATAGCCAGTTTCTGGATAATTTCATTGATTTCTCCGGTAAATATAATAATTGTTAATTTATGAATAGATAATGTAATGTGCTAAAATTGTCTGATAAAACGAAGATCACCGTTTTGAAACCAACGGATATCATTGATGCCATAACGCATCATTACCAGTCGATTCAGACCCAATCCAAAAGCA
The DNA here is from genome assembly GCA_964501965.1 of uncultured Leptospiraceae bacterium. Taxonomy (GTDB): domain Bacteria; phylum Spirochaetota; class DYNZ01; order DYNZ01; family DYNZ01; genus CAZCVM01. The sequence continues at coordinate 5,622 of CAZCVM010000128.1, forward strand.
AAACCAGAATATTTTGCGGTATCAATATTACCGTATTCCAATACTTTGGGATGTACCAGGCCGCAGGGCAGCAATTCAAGCCAACCGGATTGTTTGCATACAGCGCATCCTTTGCCGCCGCAGATCAGACAGTTGATATCCAATTCAAACCCTGGTTCCACAAATGGGAAGTAACCGGGCCGGAGCCGCACTTTGACTTCCTTTTGAAAAATCTGTTTGAGAAATTCCTTCATAATGTATATCAGATTTGCCACAGAAATATTTTCGCCAACCATCATTCCTTCTACCTGGTAAAATGTGTT
>CAZCVM010000128.1:5933-6593 GCA_964501965.1 uncultured Leptospiraceae bacterium
TTCATGGCTGGCATCAACTGTTTCATAACGAAACACCCTTCCGGGAGCTATCATTTTGAACGGCGGCTTGATATGTTCCATGGCCCTGATTTGGATCGCCGAGGTATGCGTGCGCAGTAGATTGCCGTCTTGGGTCCAAAAAGTATCTTGCATATCGCGTGCCGGATGATCTTCTGGTGTATTGAGAGCAGTAAAATTGTAATAATCTGTTTCTACTTCCGGTCCGTCAACAATGGAAAAGCCCAAGCCGCGAAAGATATCTTCGACTTCGCGCTGGATTTGAGCCAAAGGATGGATATGACCAGGTAAAGGAGCCAAACTTGAAAATTCACTGGGTGCGGTGACATCAATCCATTCGTTTTCCGCGATTTGATCATAAATACTATCTGCCAGCAAAATTTTGCGTTTTTCAATGAGCTGTTGTGCTTTGCTTTTGACCTGATTGGCTTTTTGGCCGGCGATTGCTCGATCTTCAGCCGGAAGCTTGCCCAGGTCTTTCAATACAGAAGTGATCTCTCCTTTTTTGCCGAGAAATTGAACCCTCAATTGTTCCAATTTTTTTTCAGACCCGGCATCCAGGATTTTTTGTTCTAAATGAAGCTCGATTTGAGATAACTCATACAGGATGGTATCTTTGTTTGTATTTGCTTGGCTTGTCTT
>CAZCVM010000129.1:0-387 GCA_964501965.1 uncultured Leptospiraceae bacterium
AGAGCAAATTCAAAGATCTGTGGAAATTTTGGCTTCATCGAGCGAAGAGCTTTCCGCCGCTACCAACCGCTTTTCCAGCAATGCCATGAACCAGGCAAGCTCAACCGAACAAATCACTGCTGCTCTGGAGCAAATGGCCAGCGGTGTGGACAATGTCGCGGAAAACTCCATGGTTCAGTTGCAAAAAATGAACGAGTTTGTCGACCAAATGAATAGCATGGGCAAAATTATGAATGAAATCAGCGACAGCATCACCATTTCCCAGGGATTACTGAAAAATTTTAAAAATAAAGCTGACAGCGGCGGCGAATCTCTGGTTTTAATGAATTCCAAAATGGATGAGATTACCAGCAGTTCGGAAAAAGTAGCCAATATTATTGGTATGAT
>CAZCVM010000129.1:397-6589 GCA_964501965.1 uncultured Leptospiraceae bacterium
TTCTGACAAGACAAATCTATTGTCCTTGAACGCTGCTATTGAAGCGGCACGCGCCGGTGATACCGGACGTGGATTTGCCGTAGTAGCTGATGAAATATCCAAACTTGCCGAGCAGACCGCACGCAGCATTGGCGAAATACAAGATCTGCTGCAAGAAAATATCGTCAAAATACATGAAGGCCGGACCAGTGTGTCAGAAACAAGCCAAAACATCCGCGACATTATTGAAGGCGTGGAAAACATGTCCGAAATGATGGGCGAGCTTTTTACAAGCCTGGAAACTCAATACAATACAAACAAACAAGCTCGGGTCAGTGCCCAAGACGCGCAAAAAGCTTCCGAAGAAACCAAAATTGCCACGCAAGAGCAGCGAGTGGCTCTGGGCGAAGTACTCAAATCCATCAATTTTATCAATGAGCTGACCCAGGAAAATGCCGGCGGCGCATCCGAACTTTCATCCAATAGTCAAAATCTGACCGAGCTGGCGGAAAAACTCCGTACTCAAGTAGACCATTTTAAAGTATAATAATTTTAATAATATAATAATAAACAGTAGAATGGCTACACAAACGAAATAAAAAACAATAAACTAATCCTGGTCAAAGTATTGGCATATATTGCGGCAATAACATCATCTACCATGACCCCCCAGCCGTTTTTCAATTTTTGACTTACATAAGCTGGTTCCGGTTTGATAACATCCATCAATCGAAAAAAAATAAAAGCAAATATTGCCGTATGCCAGGTAAAAGGCAAAAAAGCTACAGTCACCCAATAGCCAACCATTTCATCGATCACAATGAATCCAGGGTCATCCCGAGAAGTACTTTTTTCCGCCCAATTGGATAAATACACTCCTGGCAAAAAACAAACCAATGCCAGACCCAGCATGACAATTCCAGTGTAGCCGGGCAAAAATGCTTCTATTATGGAGCCCAGAAAAAAATATATACAAACAGCAACTACAGTGCCTGCTGTACCCGGAGCAACCGGAAAATAGCCGCTAAAAAAACCGGAAGCCAATATATTGCGCCAACTCATACTATTCATCATATTGTTTCATAAACTCCTGTCCATATTAAATTTAGATACTATATTCAAATATTATATTCAAATATTATGTTTAAATATTATGTTTAAATATTATGTTTAAATATTATGTTTAAATATTCATTTTAATTTATTATTTTTATCGTATTCAAAAATTATAATTTGGCCATTATGTCCAATACATAATCTGTCATCCGGCGCATATTTTTTTGATTCTGGATATGGCCATTTTGATCCAAATTGTCCATAGACCAACCGTTTAGACTATAGGTATCGCGTGGATAATAAAAGCCATATCCTGTTTTTTGCAAGCATTTTATTGTTTTGCCAAAGATATAACTTTCCATGTCAGCGGCCACGCATTCTTTTTGAATGGCCGCAAACAAACCCTGATCTGTCAATGTATAGGGCGAATCAACGCACCATATATTGCCGCGACAAATATTTGCTGCATTTGCCTTAGCTTTCGTTTCATCTGGCTTGATAAAGACTTCAGAAAATAGATTGCTTTTTTCATCCTGCGCGGGGTTTATCTTGCTCTCCAGACTGTTGTGATCCTTTTCTATCCATATACTTTTCTCCGGCCAAAGCCATATAGCCTCATCGGGCCAACTTTCTTTTATTTTGGCGATAGAACCCCAGAGCAAAAAATATTCTCCTCCCAGACTGGCTGTCTCAAACAGTATCATTTCTAACAAAGGATGCCCTGGTCCGGGAATATGCACAATAGAAAAATGACCGCGTTGATCCTTGGCTTCATAATGAGGCCAAATATATCCGCCTCGTTGCTTGATAGGTATCAATGATTTGAGATATTGCCATTGAGGTTTCATGTACCAAAACAACAATAAAACTCGCTCATGCACAAATCCGGCCTGCCTCTGCCATTGACGCAGATTCTTTTTTGGATCCAACAGAATTTTCGCTTTGGTCATTAATTTTCCTCATCTGACTTTCTTGAAAAATATGCTTGTTTTACCAATGATTCCATTTTTTCTTGGTACAGCAAAATAGAATTGTGCTCCTGATCCAGCTTTTCATTAGATTCACTATCCAATATTTGCTGCATAGTGTCAATGATTTTCCGTTTGATCCCGCCTGACTTATTTTTATCAATACGCAATGGCACTCTGAAATATTTTTTTATGACTTGGATCCCCCACAAAAAATCTTTTTCTGATTCTATTTTGGTATTGGCATATAAAATATCTTTCACACATGAACAATTGAGCAATGCCAGCAAATAAAGGATATCATCCAAATTGTCAGAAGCAATCACACCATAATTCACAGAACAGACAATCGGCTGCCGTGAAAAATAAAATACATTGGGATTCATGTATCGCCAAACAATTTTGTATTTTTGCTGCCAAACAGCCCACCCCTGACTGCCTTGAGGAATTTTGATATACTCAGTTTGTATGCCTTGATTGGATTTTTGCAGTTCAAAATATCCGGGCCGAAAAATGGGAATCTCCCAAAAATTGGCGGCTTTTACCTCAGAAATATTTTGTATTTTTGATCTATCTATCGCGACTCCTTTATCAAAATAAAATTTTGAGCCAAATAACTTCAACGCGGTCTCATGTTGATAGTATATATCCACGCTTTGCGAATTGCGCCAAAAACTTCTTGCCTGTCTTTGCTGTTTATCTGACCATAATAAAAAAAGCCAATTGGCTGCGTATTTGTACAATACGGACAATGGAAATTTTTTGTCTGTGTATTGCGGCATAGCATCATAAACATTATCGCTGTCCATTTCTTTATTCGCTAATGTCAACACTTGCACATACAAGTTTGATTGGCTGTTGTCGGCAATCCTTCTATCTTTGCTCTGGTTGGCCTTGTCATTTTTTTGCATACACAATACTAAGGAAGATGTATGTATTCTTTTTTCGAGCAAAGAAAACTTGTGATCCTGGAAAACCAATATTTGTTTCAAATAACCAGTGTCTGGATCTGACAGCATCGCGCGCACAACATCCAAGTCCGTGGATTGCAGCAATGTTTGCGGTACAATAAAGACGACCCTGCCCTTGTCTTTGGTCAGATGAAGAGCATGAGCAATAAAAAACGCGTACAAATTTGGCTTAGGAGCGTATTTTTTGGCATTGCCGGATATGCTATGCAAATTGAAGCCCCACAGATTGTTTAGCCGGAGCTGTTTGCTTTTTATTTTCTGGTAAAAAGGACTGTTGCTGCGCGCCCATTGATTGTAGCCGACATAAGGTGGATTGCCCATGACAACACCGAATCCGTTGGGCTTGTCATGGACACCGGACAAACTATCCGTAACCCAGTGCAGCTTGATACCTGACCAAATATCCGCACATTCTGCTATTGAAAATCCTTGGGCCCGCAAAAATAAAAAAATGTTTACCCGCGCTAAAAATACAAGTTTGGCATCCCGGTCCAATCCATTCAGGTCCATAGTTTTCTTTTTTATCAATTGCGAAAGATTGCTATATTTGCTTAGCAATGCCAAAAAGGCTATTAAAAAATTTCCTGATCCGCAAGCCGGGTCCATTACTGGAAATAAGCCTTCTATATTTATTTGATCTATTTGATCTTTCTTGGATTCTATATCAGGCTTGCTCGTCTGCCATGATGACGCAAACAAACACTGCTCCAAAGACTGTCTTGCGAAGATACGATCTGTAAAAAATTGACCCATTTGACTTTTTTGCGTACTGGAACTCAAATATGTCAAATAATAATCTCCCAAAAAATCATAATCTGCCCGGCAGGCATCCCGAATCATTTGCGCTTTAGCAAACCATTCGTCTTTCTGTGCTAGCCAGCATTCCGGCAATATGTCGTACAATGATGTTATGCCTGGAATATCTTGCAATAGCATTGCTGCGACCGAAAAATAATTTTCATTTTTTTTCGCGTCACTGGAATCATTCAAAGGTGTCCTTGTATCCGAAACAGGCACTTGTCCCAATTGTTTACCAACAAAGTCCCAGACTTGGCGCAGAGTTTTTTTCCCGGAAAAAAAATTGTCCGGCCATTCTTTTTGTTTGTCGTTTTTCTCGATTTTTTTGTTTTGGAAAAATGATTCTGAAACGTCCGAAAAACAATCATTGGAAATATTTTGCCAGCATTCCCCGGCCAAAAAAATCAATATCAAAATAAAAAAATAACGGAACTTATTTTCTTCCAGCCCGTGTTCCTGGTCGGGCAGGAGCGCGAATAATTCCTCGGCCCATTTATTAACTTGATTGATCTGGTTGAATTGGTTCATCTTGCTTTCTTCGCGTGATATGAAATTGTGTTCTGTGCGACATTGATCTTGGCATCGTACTCTATAAAAATATAAAATTTTTACCATTCAGGGAACCCTAATTGGTAAACTAAAGGGTGACAACTATGCTGACACAGGGGGTTTATGCTGTCACTGGGGATTTTGAAAAAGTCTCATTTATCCTTAATTTTTTTTAAGAAAATCGTTTTTTATGATTTTTAAAATAATTTTATTTGATTTTTTATAAGTTTTGTATATATCAGCAAGGGAAATGACAAAACAGGAAAGGAAATTTTATGAAGAAAATTAAAAAAATACCCAAATTTTCCTCTGAAGAGGAAGAAAGAGATTTTTGGAATAAAAATAATTCTATGGATTTTATTAATTGGAAAAATTCTAAAAAAGAAATGTTGCCAAATTTAAAACCTTCGAGTCATACTATTTCTATAAGAATGCCTGACTCTTTGATCGATAGATTAAAATTAATTGCAAATAAAAAAGACATTACTTATCAATCCTTGATTAAATCATATTTGTATGATAAAGTAAAACAAGATTTCTAAATTTATTAATTAATCATAGTTTTGGACTCTCCTTATTTTGTTGAGTTTTATAAAACGCAATTCATTTATAATCATCCGCATGGAATAAAAGTTCGATTGGTCAGTGGTTTGGTAGGTCGTGTAAAGGAAATAATAGAATAGGTATTGCGAAAATCATAAAAGCATGGTGCTCCTAAAAAATCAACGTCCTGGGATTTCTTTGCACGCCAGAGATAGGTCTTTTGCTGTGCTCAAGACCTATCCCTGCTAAATGATTCAATTAATTGATTAATTCAATTGATTGAATTGGATAAATCGATGCGTAGTACATAGGTACATGGTACATCGCATACATGCAATACATTGTGTGTACGCACAAAAAGCTAGCAGCCTTCGTCTGCTGGCCGTGATTTGTGCGTTTGACTCATTTTCACTGGCTTAAATTCTATTTTTGGTGCTTCAATAGTTTTTCCTAGAAAATAATTGCGTACTGCCAATCTTTTCTTTTTTTGAGCAATAACATCTGGTTGATCACTGGAGTCAAACTTTACCGGAGCCAAAATCTTTTTTTGCCAATTCTCGTATCCGCCGGCCAATTCATAAATATGAATATTGTCCTGCATGATCCTGGGCAAGGTAACGCTGCTCAATCCGGATTGCGAATACACAACAATTTTTTTGGATAGATTGACAGCAGGATTTTTTTTCATATAAGATACACCCTGCGATTTGCTGCTGTGACAAGAAGCGCAGTTGACCGCGTCTTTTATATGCTCCTTTTTGTATGCTGCCGCGCTACGCAAATCCAGCAACACAAAATCCCGATTGCCGGACAAAATCCAGGAAGAGACCTTTTCCGGCGAAACAAAAATATCCGAAGTGCGCTTCAACTTAAATGTATGCGGCGCGTCTGTGCCTTGCGCAAATCCCAAAATAGCCAAAAGAATTCCCAAACTCAAAGCCAAGCCTGGCACTATTATTTTTAATTTCATAAATCCTCCGTTGTTTATCTGTCAGAACAAACGGGCAATCTCCCGCATATTCTGCTTGATTTAGTTTCCCAATTTTTTGTCCAAAACATGGGTAAAATATAAAACTGCAAGGCCAATGACCACTATTATCAACGCGACTACGCCAATGGGCAATCCAAACGCGTCAGACAGCAACAAGCGTCCCTTGTATCCAGCAATCGTCAGATCAAAAATAACCGGATATAGAAAAGAAAAGACCAGCACTCCGACCATAAATCCGACCACAAAAACCATGCCATCCAATTTGCCTGTGGCACAAGCGGTAATGGATGTACCAGGACAATATTGACCAATATTGAAACCCATGCCAAACAAAAAA
>CAZCVM010000130.1:0-6580 GCA_964501965.1 uncultured Leptospiraceae bacterium
GGAATACCCCACAATGGAAACCCGGATGATCAATCACCTGACTGGATTGTCTTTGATTGCTATTGGCTAATCATCCATATTTTTCAGGCGGATGCCCGTCAGTTTTATGGTTTAGATAAACTTTGGGCAGATGCACGTGTCATTGAATGGCAGGATTCTTAAATAATGCCTGGGAATCAATTCCCAGGCAGACTGACTTTCCTTTTTGCCGGTTTGGTTACTTTTCCACTGCGCAGACAACGGCTACAAATATTTTTGCTTTGCACAGAACCATTGATAGAAACTTTCATTTTCTTTATGTTGGGATTCCATCTTTTTTTTGTTTTTAGGTGCGAATGACTGACATTATTTCCTACTTGTACACCTTTTCCGCAAATATCACATTTCCTTGACATTATATCAACTCCTGATTTTTTTACCCTCAAATAAGAGGGCCAATTTGTTGGATAGGCGACTTTTTGGCAAGTACTTTCAATATTACAAAAGCAAATAAATACAAAAAATTAAATTGGAAAAATAATTATGTCAAAAAAATTGAAAAAGATTCTCATTGCCAATCGCGGAGAAATTGCTCTGCGTATTATGCGTACTTTGAAAGAAATGGATATTGCCAGTGTAGCAGTGTATTCACCGGCTGATGAAAAAAGCTTGCATGTTTCCTTTGCGGATGAATCATATATTTTGGGCGACTCTTCTATACCGCAAAATAGTTATTTAAATATCGAGTCTCTGGTCAAAATAGCACAACAAAGTGGTGCGGAAGCTATTCATCCCGGGTATGGTTTTTTATCTGAAAATAGCGATTTTGCCCGTGCAGTGGAAAAAGCCGGGTTGATATTTATTGGGCCGGATCCGGATACCATTGATAAGCTGGGCAATAAAATCAGTGCTAAACAAATAGCGATCCAGGCTGGAATACCGGTTATTGAAGGCACTAGTGAACCCATTTCTGATATGACGGAAGCGAAAAAAAAAGCAGCAGCTATCGGTTATCCGGTGCTGCTCAAAGCAGCAGCCGGAGGAGGAGGACGCGGTATGCGCGTTGTCAATGAGGAACAAGAATTTGAAGATAGTTATCAACGTGCTTCCAGTGAAGCCCAAAAAGCGTTTAGTAATGGCGCGGTTTTTATTGAAAAATATGTGGCAGAACCTCGGCATATTGAAGTGCAGATATTGGGGGACGGTAAAGGCAATGTGCGCCATTTTTTTGAAAGGGAATGCAGTATTCAGCGCAGACATCAAAAAGTAGTGGAAGAAGCACCAGCCAGCTTTTTGGATGCAAATCTGAGGCAAAGCATTATAGATGCGGCTGTTCAGGTCACTTCTTATATCCGCTACCGCAATGCCGGTACAGTAGAGTTTTTGGTAGACAAGCACAATAAATTTTATTTTTTAGAAATTAATACCAGACTTCAGGTAGAGCATCCTGTGACAGAAATGATTACAGGTATGGACCTGGTTCGGGAAATGATCGGCATTGCGCAAGATCAGGCTTTTTCTTATGATCAGGAACAAATCGTACCATTGGGACACGCGATAGAATTGCGCATTAATGGCGAGAACCCAGTCAACAATTTTTTGCCAGTGACCGGAGTTGTTTGTGGACTGCAAACTCCGGCTGGACCTGGGATACGATTTGATTCACTTTTGTTTGACGGTTTTGAGTTGTCATTGTTTTATGATTCCTTATTGGGAAAGCTCATTGCCTGGGACAGGGATAGAGATAAGGCAGTAGCAAAAATCGAACGTGCTTTGGATGAATTTCTTGTCAATGGCGTAAAAACCAATATTCCATTTCTAAAAACTCTGGTACGTCAACAGGCATACAAAAGCGGAAGGGTGACAACCAAATATCTGGATGAAAACCTAGCGGATATTCTCGCTCAATTGGAAAAAGAACCGGATCCGATAGTATTAGCTTTGTATGCGCATTTGCAAAAAAACTATACACCTCAATTGCAAAATGTCTTTATGCCGCATTGGACAAAGACTTCAAACATAGACGGGAAAATCAGCAACAAATAAATATTGTAGAAAGAATAAAAAAATGGATCAAAAATCAATGGATACAAAAAAAAGCAACCAATACTGGATCAATGACCGCAATTTTACCAAGCAGGAAGATTTGTCTACAGCGGACCACACATCGGATATACAATTGATTTCTGTGTCAGACAAAATGTTTATATATCGTCAGGGGAACAGGTTTCATAGATTATCTATAGAAAATTTGTCCGGCGGTGTCGCCCGAGTCGCGATTCAAGGCGAATTGTACGAAGGAAAAAAAATGACAATGAAAGATGAATTGCGGCAAAAACTTTCTATTGCTTCGGAAGACAGCTCTACTTCCAAAGATATCAAAAGCCCCATGCCTGGCACGGTACTTCGACTATTAAAACAAGCGGGCGATCAGGTAGAGAAAGGCGAGACTGTGCTTATCGTGGAGGCAATGAAAATGGAAAACGAAATAAAAAGTCCTATGACCGGTTTTGTCTCCGCAATGAAGGTGGAGGCAGGACAGGCGATTTCGAATCGTCAATTTTTGTTTTCCGTGTCACTAGATGAAACAAAGCATTAAATCATCCATTGTTTTTTCTTGTAAATCATCCATTGAATCACCAAAATTTCCAATTTAGGTTAATCGCAAAATCGCAAAATGGCTAAAAAACAAAAATGCTAAACTTCAAAAAGATACTTTTATTGTGGTTCATATTTCTTGCGGGTATGAGCTTTTTGTGTATAGCGGTATATGGCCAGGAAAAAGGAGTATTTTATTTTATTTCCGCTGCTTTTTTACTATTGTTATTTTTTGCTGTGTTGGCTTTCGGTATGTTTCCGCGCATACTAGCCAGTATGCGCCAGGCCAGAGAATATGATACCATATTAAAGAAATTTATTGCCGAGTTGTCGGCATTGTCAACCATAGAAAAAATCGGAAAAACGATTGTTCATTTTTTATTGAAGAATGTTCCTTTTAAGTATGGAGAAATATTGACTTTTGATCCAGAGGCGGGTACTTTTACTACATTGTACCGTCATGGGACATTCAAAGGCGGAGATTTTTCCCGAATCAAAAATTCTCCGATCCACTTTACGGACGACAGATTGCATATCAATATTTATGATTCATTTCTTATTTGGTTGGAAGAACATGATCGGATAATCACATTGTGTGATCTGCAAAAAGTTGATAAATTCAATTATGAGCCAAAATCAGAGATTTTGGATTATTTTATGGCAGCCAATATAAATGTATTGATACCATTGACATTGAATTTTTCTTTGATCGGTATAGTTCATTTGGGACAGCTTGATTCTAAATCAAATAATCTTAATTGCAAATCGCGTACTGGCTGGAAAAAATTTTTTTCCATTGGCAATAACGTGATTTCTAAACAGCATTTAGATATTTTGGAAAAATTGCGTTTTCATGCGAGTGTCAGTTTATCTCATGCTTTGCTATACCAGAGGATCAGACGGCTAAATGAAAATTTGGAAGAAAAAGTTCGGGAAAGAACACAAGAGCTGGAAATGACAACCGCTCAGCTCGTCCAATCTGAAAAAATGGCTTCTATTGGTCTATTGGTAGCTGGTATTGCTCACGAGGTCAATACACCAGCCGGGGTTGTCAATGGGTCTGTGGAGAACATGATTCAAACTTCCAGGTCTTTGCTCCAGGATTTTCCTCGTTTGGTTCAATTGCGCATACAGACTCCGGATTTTTTGCGTTTGATGCAGATCACGCAATATTTGCTGATTCATCGATCCATCAAACGGTTGAATATCAAAGATAAAATGGCTGCGGTCAAAGAAAACAGTGCGTGGATAGAAAAGTTTTTGCATGATCATTATGGGAGCAATAAAAAAGCCAGTCAGAAACTTATTGCTGAGTCAGAAATGGATGTTTTCGTCAAAGATTTCGCAAAATTGATTGTAGAACAAAATTTGGAAAAGTACCGCAAGCCGCTGACAGTGATGGCTGTTCGATATGGGTTTCCATTGATAATGTCTTTGATAGAAAGGATTGCTAATGTAGGGGTAAGTTTTTTCAATATAAAGTACGCTATCAGCAATATCGTCCGCATTATTCAAGCTCTGAAAAATTATTCTCGCACCGAAGAGTCACATGCTTATCAAATGAATATCAAAGATGGCATAGAAAACACATTGATCATAATGGAAAATAGTATCAAGCAGCTAGGCAAAATGGAAACTGATTTTGCGGATTTGCCTGAGATTGTTTGTCATGGCGATGAACTGAATCAGGTATGGACAAATTTGATCAACAACGCGGTGCATGCTATGGAATTGAGGATACAGGCCGGCCAAATCAAGCAAGAGCAGACGCATTTACGAGTGGCTACGTATATGGTCTCCAATCTGGATGATATTGCTAGACAGTATTCGCATACTGCGCAGACTCAAAATCAGCCGTATCAAGGACCTTGGGTTATTGTGGAAATAGGCGACAATGGTATTGGAATTTCCGACACTATTAAAAACAATATTTTTAAGCCATTTTTTACCACTAAAAAACATGGCGAAGGAACTGGCCTGGGATTGGGAATTGTGGTAAATATCATCAACAAACACAATGGCCGCATTTTTCTGCATTCACAACCGGGCAAAACAGTTTTTTTAATTGCCATACCCAAGCATTGGCTGCATATTGAATCAGGTATAGCTAAATAAAAAAATAAGGAGTAAGAAATGGAAATATCAGGAATATCAGCGACTCCAGCTCACATTCAAAGTGACAATCGCGCACCAGAGCCAGCACAGGAACAAAACAGCCGCGAAGTGCAGGCACAGCCCGCAGAAACCGCGCCCAATGTCTCGGAAGACTCCAATGTGGGCCAATTTATTGATGTAGTGGCATAGAGGTTATTATGGCTATTTCACCGAAAAAAAAGAAGCTTTTCAACAATCAGGTAAAAGAATTCAAAAGCCAGATAGATGAGCTGGATCAAAAGATCAAGGAGCTGAAAAAAAAGCAAAAAGACAAAAACAATGCCAATGTCGTTTTTTATTTCAACATTGCTATCGCGTCCAGTCAATTGAAAAAAGTAAATATTTTTTGCCAAATGAGTGATTTGTCCATGGAGATTTTGGGCATGAAAAATGAAACCTATCTGAACAATGGCCGGAAAGAAATTTATAATGTGTTTATGACAATGGAAGAGGTCCTAGGGGCAGATATGGAAGGCGGTCTAAATAGCAATTTGGACAACTTAAAAAAAGTTCATTTGTTCAATCCAGCGCAGAAGTTGCAATTGCTCCAGCAACTCAGTCACGCGATAGAATCAGTGGTAACCCGTTTTGGCGAAAAAAGTAAATGGCGCTGGAGTTTTGTGGAGTTTTATTGGCGTAGTGCTGTACTCATTAAAAATATTATTAATTTTCGGGAAATGCAGCGCAATAGGGATCCAAGAGCAAAGTTTTATATGGAACGGTTGGCATTGATGCGTATGTGTAAAGATGCAATGAAAAAAGCATCGGATGAAAGCCGCAATAAATATGAATTGTCTACCAAGGCTCCGGGAGATATGATTCGAGCGATCAATTCTTTGTCAGCTTTGCGATTGATTCACAGCCAGTTCGCAGAAAAGGAAGAAGCAGAAAAACTCAAGTCCGGCATAGATATTCTGAAACAGCGGCTGGAAAAAGACGAGAAAGAAAAGGAAAAGAACAAAAAGAAATCAGAAACAACGTAGAAAATTTGTTGACAATTGTTTCATTGATAAATATCCAATGATTAGTATCGAATGATTAGTATCTAACGGCCTGATACAATTTTTTTAGCAATTTTTGATGGTTTTCATTGTTATTAAATTTAACGAATGCGTTTTGTACAGTGATCAACAATTCCTTTCGTATTTTTCCCACCTGAGAATCCGGGCTATTTTCTTGACGATGCAGTTTGAGTGCGGCGTCTCTGGATGATGCGGATTTTTTTATGCTTTGAATATCTTTAATAAGGTTTTCTAGGTTTTGTCTTTGTTTTTCTAAGTCTTGCGCTGTTTTTACTTTCCACAAAATGTCCAGGCCATCTTCATATTTGTCCGCCAGTTTTCCAGCAGGTCCCGCACAGGATATAAAAACAAAAAGCAACGCGATTATACTCATTCGAAAAATGTTTAGTCTGATCATTTTTTTATGTCCTCTCCATCATATCTGATCCTTTCAGGAGTACAAAGTTCATTTTTTTGGGAAATATTCATAAAATGAGAACGATTATAAAATGTTGAGACTAATGCCCATGATTATCATACCGGCCACCATGCTGTATATGCTGACATGGTGTTCACCGTATTTTTGAGCAGCGGGCAACAATTCATCAATACTGATAAAGACCATAATGCCGGCCACATTGGCCAACAAAAGACCAAGTACAAATTCATTGAGAAAGGAATACAAAACAAAAAAACCAATAATCGCGCCCATAGGTTCCGCCAATCCTGATAAAAAGGACAGGAAAAACGCTTTTTTGCGATTGCCAGTGGCAAAATACAGTGGAATAGCCACAGCAATGCCTTCAGGAATATTGTGTAGGGCAATGGCAATGGCAATGGCAATACCG
>CAZCVM010000131.1:0-5361 GCA_964501965.1 uncultured Leptospiraceae bacterium
AGAGCGTGGTTTTGTGGGGCACGGGCACGCCGATGCGGGAGTTCCTGCATGTGGACGATCTGGCCGACGCGCTGGTGTTCTTGTTGAAACACTATTCAGAGCTCGAGCACATCAATGTCGGCTGTGGCGAGGACATCGCGATCAAAGATTTGGCGGCCCTGATCGCAAAGGTGGTGGGCTGGGACGGCAGGTTCGAACACGACCTGTCCAAACCCGACGGCACGCCCCGAAAGCTGATGGATGTGTCGCGCCTGACCGCCCTGGGCTGGACGCCCAAGCTCCCCCTGGAGGACGGCATCGCCGACACTATCGCTTGGTACCAGGAGACTGTGGCGCGAACATAGTGGCGGAACTCGAGAGGAAACTTAATCATGTATTGGAGTCTATTTTCGCAGCGACCGCTGGTGTTTTTACACCTGCCCAAAACAGCTGGAAACAGTTTGATTGAAATAATATCCAATAATATACAATATGGGGAGCAATGCCCAGTACGGTCTTGGGAAGAATTTGTTAATAAATCAAAATTACTCAGAGGCTATAAATTTCATACAGGACATTTATATTATGATTTTAAGTACTTAATGAAATTTAATCCAAATTTTGTTACATTTCTGCGTGAGCCTGTATCTCGCATCGTTTCGGAGTACAGATTTATTTGTCGTACGCCGCATCATTTGAGGCATGAAAAAGTGAGAGCGATGTCATTCGAGCAATTCATCGAAACGCCTGGGTATCTTGATATTTATCAACGTTTTCTAACTTGCCGACCGAGTGGCACCTTGCGAAAACCAGATTTTTACAGAATGCTCCCAGTATCTAGTGCAGAAGCCGTGAAAGTTGCCATAAAACGAATGGAAAATTTCTTTTTCATCGGGCTTACAGAGCGGTTTTCTGAATCAATTTCTGTTTTTACAAAAATTATGGGTTGGGAATTTCCTGCAGAAATACCTCAGAGTAACAAATCGCCAAGCGTAACAGCGAATCAACTTCTTACAGATCACGTGCTTGCAACTATTCGCCAACGGGCTCCCGTGGAATTTCAAATATATGATCACGCAGTTGAAATCGTTAACAGAAAATTTTTACCCCAAGGAAAATAGCACAATATATATGTATGTTTACTTAAAGCGCTTATCCAATAAAAAGATTCGTTTTTATTATAATTCATAAATTAGATCTAAAACAGCAAAATTCAACAGTATTAAGAACTAGTATTGGATTTGCCCACTATCCACACGCTTCACGTCTGCTGCTACCATCAAGTGTACAAGCTCTTCAAACTGCATGGTGGGTTCCCATCCCAACACTCGACGCGCCTTGCTAGCATCGCCTTCCAGCCCCTCAATGTCGGTGGGGCGATAGAAATCAGGGTTAACTCGAACCCTCACTTGCCCTGACATTGAGTCACGGGCAATTATGTCGACGCCCTCACCTTCCCATTGAAGATCGATGTCCACAGCCTGCGCAGACACACGCACGAACTCACGCAGCGAGTGCGCCGTCCCCGTCGCCAGCACATAATCATCAGGTTCATTCTGCTGCAGCATTTGCCACATCCCGCGTACATAGTCTCCCGCAAATCCCCAATCACGTGCCACAGCAACATTGCCAAGCTCAAGGCAATCCAATACGCCGCTTGCAATCTGTGCAAAGCCAAGGGTGATCTTGCGTGTAACGAATTCACGCGCTCTCAATGGACTTTCATGATTGAACAAGATACCTGAACAGGCAAATAAACCGTAGGCTTCGCGGTAGTTGACCGTCATCGCATGTCCGAACAGTTTTGATACGCCATAGGGGCTGCGTGGGTGAAATGAAGTCTGTTCAGCTTGTGGAGACTCGGCTGCTTTGCCGTACATTTCTGAAGAAGAAGCCTGATAAAACCGACATGATGACTTGGAGAGACGCAACGCCTCCAACAACCGGATTACACCCATCGCATTGATATCCGATGTTTCAACGGGGTGCAAAAACGAACGGCCAACAGAACTTTGGGCAGCGAAGTTATAAATCTCATCTGGAGCGATTGTTTCAATCACTGAGCGCACCAAACCCAACGCTTGCAAGTCAAGCGCAACAAGGTCAACCGCTCCCTCCAAACCCAGATCGGCCAGTCGCCGCTGGTCTGCGGTGACTGGATCGCGCACGGCGCCTACCACGCGGTATCCCTTATCCAACAGGAGTTTTGACAGATAGGCGCCATCCTGACCGGTGACCCCAATGATTAATGCTGTGGATGCCATGATTGTTGTACTGCGCCGGGTGTCTGGCAGAAAGCCGGCTGAGCGCCGGTTGTGATAGTATGAGGGTTGTGATATCCATCTTCCCGTCGATGCTCAACGCCGAATTTAGGCAACCCTCTCCATGCGACGCGTGATCCTAGCGGCGAATCCAAGTCACGGAACAGACATTGAGCATCGGTTCTGGTCCGAGGTTCGTGTGGCTGCGGTAGCCAAACAATGGGAGTTGGTCGAGGTTTTTGCACGGCCCAAAAGGCTGGAGGCGGGTGGCCCAACACTGTATGTTCCACCTCGCCTTATCGATTGCGCACGTATCCTGCCACCTGCCAAAGATACAGACCTGCCCTGGGCGCCGCGTGGTTCCGTTGACTTGCTGACACAATGGGAGCACCGCCGTTGGACGCTACCGATCTACCGCGACGATGTGCGCGCCGGGTGTCAAGCACTGGCACAGTGGCACGAGAGCTTGATCGCCGATGTTGCGCCCGCAGTGATTTGGACAACAAACAAAATTGACCACGGCGTTGCATTTCCACGATGGCTGGCGATGGCTACTGGGACCCTGGCGGGCCTTGTAGAGCGCTCTCCTATGGATTCAATTTGGTTTGAGCCAAATGGCATTTTTGGAGAGTCGGAGATCTGGGCTCGCTATGAGCAGGTCAAAGATAACCCAGACCCAGAGTGGGAACGCGCCGGAACCAGTGTGGTTCGTCAGATCGCTCTAAACCCTCAAGGATTTCGAGCCGGTGAAGGTGGAGCGCACAGTCTTCCGTCCGACTTGGATGCCGCTCAGAGGCCGTTGGTGTTTCTTCCTATGGACAACGTCTTGTGGACAGGCCTTGCCCAAGCCCAGCACCCGCAGAGACGGATTGACCACCCCTACTTCAGTGAAACGATAGATGCTTTGCAAACGGTATCGCGTGAAGTGGACGCGATTGGCGGGAGCCTCATCGTGAAACCTCACCCATCCTGCCGCGAGATCAATGTGGGTCTGGTTCCAAACACTACGATTTTCTGCGATGCGGATTTGGCCAGCCTGATTCAGGTCTCGGATGCGGTGGTCTGCCTTAACACGAAGGTTGCGTTTCCAGCTGTGGCCATGAACAAACCGACCGTTGTGTTGGCACACAACCCGATCGCCGCTTCAGGGGCTTGCTGGCATGCAAGAACGAAAGATGAGATCGGCCCAATGCTGCGGAATGCGTTATCGATAGGTATGGACCATGAACGCTTCAGAAAGTTTCGGCAGTTTTGTGGGTGGCTAGATGCCGAGTTTTTCGTCAAGGATGGCCGGGAGTTGGCGAACCGCACAATCGAACTCGCAGAAGCCGCGTTCTCCGCCAACCTGCACCCATTTGAAATCAGTGATTTAAGCCATGCGCGACACAGGCTGACCGGCAAAGGGGAGTATCGTAGCGTGACCATCAGTGATTCTCCCCATACGCCGCGTGCCGACGCTCGGCTGACTGTCGCCTTCGATATCGATCGGTTGCTGAACGATGAACTACACCACTCCGGCATCTCCCGCTACGCAAGGGCCGTGATCCGTGAAATGACCGCCCGCGGCGCGATGCGGGTGATTCCGTTTACTCAATTTGGCCTAGACCCCGATTTACCCGAGAACACCGAGATTGTTCAGCTGTTTGGGTCAAATTGCCCGCCTGAGGCTTTTGAGGCCGTCACTGAGGCGAATGCGGAGGCATGGCGCGCAGCATATACCCCCGATCTTTATCACTCTCCCCATGGACCGTTGCCACCTCGTGCTCTGTTGGGCGGAGCAGTACGCATTCTAACGGTGCATGATGTCCTGCATCTGAAGTTTCCAAGTCTTTATCCACATTTGGGCGAAGACTCGATGATCAGGTTGGTACTGGAAAGTGTCGATGTTGACAGCGACTTTATCATGGCCGACTCCGAAGCAACACGCCGGGACTTGTTGGCCATCCTGCCAATTGATGAGGAACGCGTCAGCGTAGTACCGCTTGCTGCAGAGGCAGGCTTCTACTCTCCTGATGTAAAGACCGCAAATTCGGAGCTGGAAAAGCTTGGGGTGGCGCCTGGCAGCTACCTGGCATGTCTGTGCCAGGGCGATCCGCGCAAAAATATTCCTCGATTAATCGAAGCTCTGGGGCTAGTGCAACGATCCGGCAAGGCGGATGCTCTGCAGTTTGTTCTGATAGGAAATGCTAATTTTCTTGGAGAACTGCGTTCTATGGTCGAGAGTGCAGGGTTGGATTGGTCTCGAACTCATCTGCTCTCTGGCATCAATGATGCCTTGCTCGCCGGACTCTACGCACAAGCGCGACTTTCTGTGTTTGTACCGCTCTACGAGGGGTTTGGATTGCCGCCTCTTGAAGCCATGGCAGCTGGTTGCCCAATTGTGGTTTCCGCCAGCAGCTCGCTGATGGAAGTGGTTGGAGATGCAGGCTTCTATGTGAACCCAATCGAGGTATCGACTATCGCCGATGGTATACTGGCTCTCGCTCAAAATGACAGCCTGCACCATCATCTGTCGCTCGCAGCGCAAAAACGTGCTGCGCAGTTTTCCTGGGACGCTACCGCCAAACAGGTTGAACGTGGCTACCGCCATGCTTTGAATCGGCAAGACCTAAACCCGCTGCCGATGACCAATGCCACTGTGCGCCAGGTTGACCCGACCACCGGTCCGGCCCCAGCCTTTCAAAAGACGAGCCGGGAAACACTCATGTCCAAGCAACTCAACCGTTTGAAACTGATACTGCGATGGTACACAACGCCCGAAGGCTTGGCCACCTTGGTGTTTTTGACGGCCATGTCTTGGTTTGTTCTAGGTCTGCCGTTGAAATGGTTGATTGGTCTTGCTGCGGTGGGACTTCTTGGCCTAGGCGTTCCCGCAATTGCCATACGGGCTCGCAATCGGCGCGAAGAAGACAACGGTCGCATTTTGAACCGAGCCCGCACTGAGATAGCCAACATAGCCGCGTCTTCCTCCCGCAGGCGCCGCCATGGTATAGAAAACAAGTATATAGAAGAGGAAATCATTGATGGATAAGCGTCTGAATGACATTACATTTTACATGAGGGTCCCGTTGCCTGATGGCAGTCACACGGATGGGAAGATTGATTACACGGGCGTCCCCTC
>CAZCVM010000131.1:5371-6561 GCA_964501965.1 uncultured Leptospiraceae bacterium
TAAATCGTGACCGCTTCATCGTTCGTCTCTTCCTTAGGCCGAACTCTACCCTTCGTGGAGGAAATTCAGGGGCTCACTTCACTTGAGAGCACTGCCAGAAAGAAGGCGTTAACGGATGCGTATCAAGCTTCAGGTAGATTGGTTACTGTTGCTCTAAACTTATTATCTGTCGGGAAATTCGCTTCATGAGGACAAAACCGCGAATCATTATTTGCGCCCATCACAAAACGGGATCGAATTTTGCGCTTAAAGTATTCCGCAGGATCGCAAAGCAGCTAGAGCAATCGCTCTGGACCAAGTTCTACGATCCGGATATGCCCAAAAAACCTTGGGATATCTGCCTGCATCAACACAGCAGAGTTGAAGAATTGTTGGCGGGCGAGACTTTTCGTGGCTGGCATTGCATCCGGCATCCGATGTCGATGATCTACTCCGCTGCGCTTTATCATCAGAAGTTCGACGAGCCATGGGTCGATGTGCCGTTGACAAAATTCAATAGTGATACCTATTTTGCTGCAACCGATGGCTATCATTATAATCGGATCAAAAGCCCGGATGTTTCGATGGAGGAAAAGCGCGCTCTGTTTGAGGGAAAGCTGCTGGAAGGCGCCTTAAATCCATTGCCTCGGTTCGAATCCGACTATGATTTCAATGGTGCCACTTATCGGGAATTTCTGTGCGGCTTGCCGAGCCTCGAAGACAAATTGATTTTTGAAATGCAATGCTATTCGCGCGGCGTGATTAACGATATGCTGCGATTTCGCGCCGATGCCCGGTTTTATACGCTTCGCATGGAAGACATTGCACATGATTACAGTCTGCGCTTCCTAAGCGAAGCCTTCCAATTTCTCGGCTATGTTGGATCGGATTTGCTGCAATGCCTGGAAATCGCTTCTGACAACAGCTTGTGGAAACAAGGGATGGAAAGCACTTCGCATGCCACCACCGGGGTGTCGGAGAAGTGGAAGGACGCCTTTACCGGCAAGGTTGAAGCCAAATACCGCGAGGTCTTCGGATGGCCCGAAGAAGCGCTGGGATTTGAAGCGATGTCGCAGACCAGGGACACGCGGATAGGGGTCGTCGAAGCGCTTTCTCACCGCAAGCTGGAATATGAGATTGCTCGCAATAACGCGTTGGAAGCCGCAAAGCAGGCGCTGGAGAAAGAACTTAACGAGTGGAAGAACTTTGAC
>CAZCVM010000132.1:0-6548 GCA_964501965.1 uncultured Leptospiraceae bacterium
TGTTGATTCATTTGAATGGTATTGTCCGGTGGAAATGACTTCACCAAAAATATATTCTGATGTTTCATTTTCATGGGAAACAAGTGAATCCGTGTGCTTGGGCAGCAAGCCGGGTTTGCGGGATATTTTGGGAATGATTTTTATTTCCAGCCCCGTTGTTTTGCGTTCTCCGGTACGCCGTTCATCAAAAAGTTTTGGCTGCTGCGCATTGGATACTGGTAGATCTTTCATTTTTTCCAGAACAATATCGCGAGTGACATCTTTTGCTTCTTCTTGATCCAATAAAACACTAAAATGTTTGCCGATCAAATCCTTGGGTTCATAACCAAGTGTCCGGATTGCGTCATTGATGAATGCAATATTGCCGTTAGCATCCAATTTGTAGACAATATCCGGTATGGTTTCCACGAGAGTACGGTATTTTTCTTCGCTCTCCAGCAAAGCTCGATTGATGATCGCAATTTGTTTTTCTGCGGTCTGGGCGGCAATTTTTCGTTCTCGTAGCAGCTTTTCGCGAAATACCGCTTCTGTGACATCATTGATTTGGATGAGCGCGTAACGATTTTCAAAAAATATGGGAATCACATGGATACATTGTTGCAATCGGTTTTCTTCGATTTCCAGCTCATCTTCAGCAAAAAGCGGGAATGGTGATTTGTTGAGAGACGGAGACATAAAAGATGGATACAACAATTGCAAAGCACTTTTCAAAGCATGATGAATTCTGGATTGAGCCAAATCTGGAAAAATCTCGGCAAAAGTTTTGGCCTGTTCAAATTGAATATCTTTTTCAATCATCCGTTCCAGCCAATCATTCCACAGAAGCAGCCTTTCTTCTGCGTCAAAAAGCATCAATCCGATATTGACATGTTGAAAAGACAACTTGAGCAATTCGAAAATATCATTATTTTTATAGTCCATTTTTATAGTCCATTTTTTTGAATTTTTCCATTTCGTTTTACGCGCTTTTCTAGCTTATATTTTAATAATTGTTTTATTTGTTAAATTTTCTGAATGTATTCTTGCAAAGACTTCTGAACCAAATAAATAGATTGCTCCTGAAACAAAAAAAAGATACCTATTTCCATAGACTTATCATTAATCACAAACTGAATATCCAAACGAACCGACGTAAACTTTTTGTCCTCAAAACGGCTAAAAAGCTTTTCTTTTTGCCCGACAAAAATTTTGGGCATTGTACTAGAAATACTTTTTTGGAGCAAAGAAGCAAAGCTTCCCAGGGAGCTATTGAGCAACACATTGCCCAGCTCCAAAAGAGCCCCTTTTTCAAATTCGCCAATTTCATCATCCAAAATGGGCTCATTCAATAGTAGCTCAGATATATCTTTACAATTTTCAAATTCCAGCGCGACCATGGCACTTATTTTGCCCATTTCTCCAGAAAATTCTTGCAAGACCATACAAATCGGTTCCTGACTTTGAGAAAAGGATAAAACTTTGAATGATTGTGTTTCATCAATCTGGGGTATCTGGAAATGGATTTCCTGGTTTACCATACCGCTCAATATATCAATGGCGGAACCCAATCCTATATTGAAAAGTTCTGTTAAGCCGTCTTTTTCTAAATCACTTAGTATTGCCATAATTTTATTGTATTCATTGCCAAAAATTATTTTTGTCTGTACAAAAAAACAGAATATTATAAATTGTACCCTTATGTAAAGAAAAAATTATTTTTAATGATTAAATTTACTTTGACAAGGAGGCATAAATGGTATTGAATGCTTTTGCCTTGGTAGTGGACGACAGTCAGGTCGCCAGAATGATGATCAAGGGATATATCCAGGATTTGCGGCCCGGCTGGACTGTACATGAAGCTGCCTCGGGTGAAGAAGCTTTGCAAATGATTGGCAAACAGGAATATGATCTTATTACCCTGGATTTCAATATGCCGAATATGGACGGCCTGGAAGTTGCGCAACAATTGCGACAAAAAAATCACAAATCGCCTATTGTGCTGATCACTGCGAACATTCAAAGTAGTATGCAGACAAAAGCCGCGCAATTGAATTTATTGTTTGTCAAAAAACCTGTGGATCAAAAAAAAATAGAAATTATGCTGGATCAATTGTAAATCAATTGTAGACCAAGGTATCCTTAGTACAACAAATCCAATGCAGAGGTTTAACATTGGCATCATCCAAAAAAAATAAACAAATCTTTGTCTGTGAACAATGCGGCTACCAGGCACTCAAATGGTCCGGCAAATGTCCCCAATGCGAAGCATGGAATTCTATTTTTGAAATATCCAGCCAACCAGTCAAACAAAATCCTGCATCCGCGAATGCTATCACCTTAGCCCAGGTCAGCACTGGCCTGGAAACTAAAATATCTTGCGGATATTTGGAATTGGATCGAGTTTTGGGCGGGGGGCTAGTTCAGGGTTCTACTATTCTTTTGGGTGGTGAACCAGGTATCGGCAAATCTACTCTGGTATTGCAAATAGCATTGTTTTTGGCCCAAAAACGCAAAGTTTTGTATTGTTCCGGTGAAGAAAGTCCCGGACAAATTCGGATTCGCGCTAACCGGTTGACAAAAAAAAATGGTGAAACTATGCCGGACGCACTGCATGAAGGGTTGTTGGAGCATATCATTTTTTTACCAAATACGGACGCAGAACAAATCATAGCGCAGACAAAAAAAAATGATCTTGCTTTGGTCATTGTGGATTCTATCCAGACGGCGCACACAGAAAAATCCGCTTCCGGGCCTGGGTCTGTCTCTCAGGTGAGGGAATCCGCTTATGAACTTAGTAACGCGGTGACTGCGGACGGTACAGTGCTTATGATCATTGCCCATGTCACCAAAGAAGGAACCATTGCCGGCCCCAAATTGTTGGAGCATTTGGTAGATGTGGTATTGTATTTTGAAGGGGAAAGAATCCGCGATCTGCGTCTGGTCAGAGCTTTTAAAAACCGATTTGGCAGGATCAATGAAATCGCCTTATTGCGCATGGAAACGGACGGATTGACAGAGATCGTCAATCCGACTGGTTATTTTCTGGATTTAGGATACGACGCGATGGCTCCGGGAGTGGCTATAGTACCGGTTCGTGAAGGAACCTTGATTTTGATTGTCGAAGTACAGGCCCTGGCCAGTGAAATTTTGTATCAGGCTCCTCGTCGCGCAGCTGAGGGCATAGAATTTAACCGCGTCCAATTGATGGCTGCTGTACTGGATAAGACCGGGCAAACCACATTGCGCAATTTTGATCTATTTGTAAAAATATCCAGCGGTGTTGTCATTAATGACACAAGTGCTGATCTGGCATTGATTATGGCTTTGGCGTCATCCTACTACAATCAATCTTTGCCCAATGATACCGCGTTTGTCGGCGAGGTCTCTTTGACCGGATTGATACGTCCGGTGACAATGATCCAGGAAAGAATTTCCGCGTTGGAAACAATGGGTATCCAGCATTTGGTAATGCCCAAAAGTCAGCAAAATCAGGCCAAAGATTTTTCCATAGAAGCTATCGGAGTATCCGACATTGGCCAAATACTGGAAATGTTTTTTAACCGGACGCAATAAAATATTTTTTACTTTTTCCTTGTCTTTTTTCTATTTTGTTTTCCCAGAGCCAATTCTACTACACGGTATGCGCCATTGTAAGTGCCGATACTATGCTGTTTCAATATATTGTCGCAGTATAGCCGCAAAAGATCATCCTGTTCGATCATAAGTTCCAGAGCCTGCAAAGTTTCCGGTATGGAGTCACATTCATACGTGGCCTCGCCAAGTTCCGATCCACGGATCGCGCCCCATGCCTCATGGCCTCCTACGCGGGCAAGAAACAACTTGGGAATAGGATAATAAGCCAATTCGCTTGGCTTGGTCAACAGTATATCTGACATCCGCATCAACAAATTGGTGCTGTACACTGCCGCAAAAATATCTTTATGATAAAAGGCATGCAATCCAGATATTTTTGGCCCAGCAGAATTAGATTTTGCGGCAGTTGATTTTTTAACAAAATCAACTGTATCCTGCCAGTCAAAATGCTTTTCCGTCATAGAATCCATTTCTGGAATTTGCTGGCACAAAGAATCCCAGACTTTTTTATGATCACCGAGATTCAAAAACAATGTTGCTTTGCCATCTCGAATATACGATAGCATTCTTTTTATGATTTGCACAAAGAGTTCCTGCTGAGCTCCAGCCCCTCCAATGGTCAACAATATTCTCCTGGGCATTTTTTTGTCCATACTGGCAATCAGTTTAGCTGTATCCTGTGCCAGGTTGTGGACTATTTCATGATCTATATAATGACCAGTAAGCTTTATGGAATCTGCCGGCATTGGCTGCAAAATTTGTTTTTTATTGCCCATAGAACGCAATACACGGTATCCCAGGTAAGATGAAGGCGATTGAACGGTATGTACGGTTCCTTCAGCCAGATGCAGTCCCAGCGGCCAATTGTCCGGTATCACATTGACAACATTGGTCAAGCCGGCGTGAATGGCAGCCTGAGCCGGCCAGACATGGGTGCCGATAAACGGGATATCTTTGGGCAATGCTTGGTACAGGTTGTCCATAAGCTCTGTCATTTTTTGATCTTTTGAATTGTAATCCAATTTGGCCATTCCTTGAGATGTCAATGGTTCCCAATAAAACTTATTGAACAATTTGTATTTTTGCGATAGCCGTGATCCAAGTGAATACAAATCATTGAGATGACCAATAATTTTTGAACCCGTTCCTGGCAAAGACAATAAATCCATCCAGTATGGAATATAGCCCATGGAATGCGCAGCAGAAGCAATGGCCATGGCTATACGATAATGGCCAAATCCCATGCGTATGTTGCCCACAATGACGCCTTTTTTTGTATCTATTTTCTTTGCGTTCTCGATTTTCTCAGACTGTTTGGCAGCAACCATATTTTGCACTCCAATAAAAGGATGCAATATTTCATTTTCTCGCGCTCCTAGCTGATATTTTTGATCAGGATCGTGCTGAAACTTTTGGATAAATTTATCTTTTTGTTTTTGTGCTTTTTTTTGCTGCTTGGGACTGATCGGATTGCCGAATATATTTGCTGATTTGTCTTTCATAGAACATCCTTTACTATTCAATTTTTAGTACATTTATTATTGATCATGTTGTTCGAGATCATGAGCGCGCTGGGCTGCTGCCTCTATCGCATTCATAACAATACCGGAAAAGCCATGTTCTTCGAGTACTTTGAGACCATGAATGGTGGTCCCGCCCGGTGAGGAAACATCGCCCCGCAGCGAAAACGGTTCTCGTTTTGTCTCAATCAGCATTTGGGCACTGCCAATAACGGTTTGGATGGCCAATTTGCGTGCTTGTTCCCCTGTCAGTCCCAACAATATGCCACTGTCAATCATTGCCTGAATAAAGGTATAAACATAAGCCGGGCCAGACCCAGACAAAGCAGTGATCGCATTCATTTGGTATTCCGGCACAACAATAGTTTCACCCAATCCTTTAAGTATGGATAACAGCATTTGCTCTTTATTTTGCTCCAGATTTTCCGGAAAGGCTATGCCAGCCGCCCCATGACCGATAATTGCCGGAGTATTGGGCATGACTCTGACAATTGGTATTTCCGGTGTTTGCAGCAAAGTTTGTAAATGATACGCGGACGCTCCGGCTACAATGGAAATAATTATTTTATCTTTCAGTTTCGGCCATGAGTCCCGGTAAGTTTTCACAGCGTTTTCCAAATTTTGGGGTTTTACCGCCAATATAATGATATCGCTTTTGGAAAAAAAATTGTCCGGCTCAGGAAATTGAATACCATAAGTATCGGCAATGTATTCTTGACGCTGAACGTTGATTTCCAAGGCCATAATATTGTCCACATTGTCCAAATGTTTCAAACCGCTCAATATTGCTTCCGCCATTTTGCCCACACCAATAAAGCCTATCGTAATTTTATTCATATCCATTGTGTACTCCTGTTTGTTTTATGTTGAAAACCACTGCAAAAATTTGTCTACAATGCTGGGATTTACAGGCTTGACGTCAAGAATTTAACGTTTATGATTTCTCGTTCTTTGGGCAGGGCAATGGGTCATGGGGTCGGTCATGGGGTCTGTCCCAGGTTTGATGTAATGGGTCTGTCCCTTGAATTAATGAATAGGGACAGACCCTTCCTTTATTGTCCCTTGCATTTAAAATTTCCGGTCTTGAATAGGGACTTGAATAGGGACTTGAATAGGGACTTGAATAGGGACAGACCCCATGAATTCATGAAATAATGGGGCAAAGGGACAGACCCTAAGTTGACCCCAATTTAAATGGATCAAGAGGCAGGATTTGGCGAA
Source organism: uncultured Leptospiraceae bacterium (assembly GCA_964501965.1). Classification (GTDB taxonomy): domain Bacteria; phylum Spirochaetota; class DYNZ01; order DYNZ01; family DYNZ01; genus CAZCVM01. The sequence continues at coordinate 6,315 of CAZCVM010000132.1, forward strand.
TATTAAGAAGCGTATTTAAAAATTTGAAGGAGATTTCAAATTTTTATGTTAGGTCTGTCCCTTGCATTCTTGCATTTGCAATATCTGAAAGGTCTGTCCCTATATTAAGATATCCATGGGTCTGTCCCCGCATTCCCCGCATTTGAGATATCCATGGGGTCTGTCCCCGCATTCCCCGCATTTGGGGTCTGTCCCCACATTTTTTTTATTTTTTTTCAAAAATTTTGGGACAAA
>CAZCVM010000133.1:0-578 GCA_964501965.1 uncultured Leptospiraceae bacterium
GGCAGAAAATGTCGCCAGAAGCGCGATCCAGGTTTTGGGCGGTTATGGTTATACCCGTGATTATGAAGTAGAGCGTTTGTATCGTGACGCAGTGCTGTTATCCATTGGCGGCGGGACCAATGAAGCTATGAAAAAAAATATTGTCTCTGATTTGAGACGCGCTTACAAAAATAACGGCCGCATAGAATTGCCTTGATATGTGTTTATGGAGATGCGTTTATGGAGATGCGTTTATGATGGAAAAGATGGAAAAAGCAATGGCATGGACATTAGACTCATGGCGCAATTGCCCGGCTTTACAACAGCCTGAATACGAAAATCCCCAAAAACTTGCTACAGTGATAGCAGGGTGAAACAAAATGCCGCCATTGGTTTCTATCGGCGAGATTAGGAATTTGCAAAGCCAATTGTCTTTGGCTCAACAAGGCAAAAGATTTATTTTGCAGGGTGGAGATTGCGCGGAGCGGTTTATGGATTGCCGCGAACAAAATATCGCGAACAAAATGAAGATACTTTTGCAAATGAGCATGATATTGACTTATGGGGCCCGCAAACCAGTGGTTCGTATCGGACGAATA
>CAZCVM010000133.1:588-4347 GCA_964501965.1 uncultured Leptospiraceae bacterium
CGGTCAATATGCAAAGCCGCGCAGCAGTCCATTTGAATCCGTAGATGGTCAATCAGTCCATAGTTATCGGGGCGATGCGGTAAATAAATATTCCATGAAAGGGCGGGACAGAAAGCCTGATGCTACACGTCTGCGCAAAGCCTATCAATATTCTACGATAACCCTTAACTTTATTCGGTCGTTGATTGCCGGCGGTTTCGCGGATTTGCACAATCCGCAAAATTGGGATTTGTATTCCATAGAAAAAAGTAAACGCTGGCAAGATTACCAGGATTGGGTCGGACGTATTTTGGACGCGATTGATTTTCTTGATTCTGTGGGTGCTACTCGCAAAGAATCTTTGGGTCAGATCGATTTTTTTATTTCCCATGAAGCACTCTTGCTCGAATATGAACAAAGCATGACACGACGCGATCCTGTATCCGGTTTGTATTACAATCAAAGCTGTCACACAGTTTGGCTGGGAGATCGAACAAGAGATTTGCATGGAGCGCATGTAGAATATTTGCGCGGTATTGCCAATCCAATTGGTATCAAGGTGGGGCCTCAAATGGAGCCGGATCAATTGATTTCCCTGGTGAATACGATAGATCCTGAAAATATACCGGGTCGTATCACTTTGATCACTCGTCTGGGACAAAATAATGTCGAAAAATTGTTGCCCGAGCTGATCAAAGTCATGCAAAAACACCAGCGTAATGTAATATGGAGCACAGACCCGATGCACGGCAATATTCAAACCACAGCTCATGGTAAAAAAACAAGAAATTTTGATAGCATTTTGGGTGAAATGCAGCATAGCTTTGCCGTGCATCAAGAACAAAATAGTTATTTAAATGGGTTGCACTTTGAATTGACCGGTGACGATGTCACGGAATGTCTGGGCGGTGCGTTGGAGCTTGGGGAGAGTGACTTGGATCTCAATTATGAAACATACTGCGATCCAAGACTCAATTATAGCCAAAGCCTGGAAATGGCGTTTATTGCGGCCCGATTATTGAAACAATGAAAACAAAAAAATCCTTGAGTAAATAAGGCATATTCTTTTTTGTATACCACAAAAAGTAAAAAATATATAGGAAATCATTATGGCAGAAAAAAATTTTGTACCGGAATGGACAAATGAACAGCCGCCCAAAGGAAGCTACCGTTCTATTTTGAAATGGGGTGCGGCCGATATTTTCAAGCATCCCAATGCGCGTTTATTCGATTTAATGAAAAAGACTTTTCATTTGACAGATGAATATTTCCAGCAAAAAAAATACGAAGGCAATGAAACTGTGTCTTTTGATATTCCTCCACGATTGAGTAAAACGCAAATCCAGACATTGACAAAAATTGTCGGTGAAGAAAATGCTGCAATGGATGATTATAGCAGATTGACAGCAGCCTATGGCAAGACAATGCTCGATTTAATGAGGCTGCGGGCAAACATTGCGGAAAATGTGCCTGACTTAGTATTAAAGCCGCGCAGCAAAGATGATATTCGGCAAATTGTTCAGTATTGCCATAAACAAAAAATAGCAATATATGTTTTTGGTGGCCGCTCTTCTGTTGTTCGCGGAACGGAAGCTGTGTTGGGTGGAGTATCACTGGATATGACAGCCCACATGAAAAGAATATTGAACTTCAATGAAATGAACCAGACGATCCAGGTGGAGCCGGGAATTTATGGACCGGAATTGGAAGAAATTTTGAACAATGCTAAAGAAGGATTGCAGGCAAAAAGAGGCTATACCTGCGGACATTTTCCCCAATCTTTTGAATATTCTACTGTGGGCGGATGGATAGCGGCTTTGGGTTCAGGCCAGCAATCGACCTATTATGGGGATATGAAAGATTTGGTTATTGCCCAGGAGTACATCACTCCAGCCGGGGATATTGTGTGCAAAGAATTTCCAGCCAGTGCTACTGGACCGGCAATGAATGACATTGTCATGGGAAGTGAAGGGGCCTTTGGGGTAATGGTCAGTGCTACTATTAAAATATTTCGTTATTTGCCTCAAAACGCAAAGAAGTTTTCCTATATTTTCAAAAATTATGAAGAAGGATTGCAGGCGGTTCGTGAGATATCTCAGGCAGAATTTGGTAAGCCTTCTGTGTTTCGGTTGTCAGATCCAGAAGAAACTGATGTCGCGTTAAAACTTTATGGAGTGGAAGGAACTTTGATTGACCGGTGGATCAATTTGCGCGGCTACAAACCAATGGAAAGATGTTTACTCATTGGGCAGGCGGACGGTCACAGGGATTTTACAGAAGTTGTCAAAAAAAATGTGCATAAAGTTTGCAAGAGGTACAATGGACTGTATACCACTGGATTTGTAGTGGATAGCTGGGCCAAAGGGCGATACAAAGATCCGTACATGCGCGAAGATTTGCAGGATTTTGGCATTATGATTGATACATTGGAATGCACTGTGCGCTGGGACAATCTTCGCCAGGTGCACCAGGGAGTACGGGATTTTATTAAGAAACGGCCTGATACTATTTGTATGACCCATTCCTCGCATTTTTATGAGCAGGGAACGAATTTGTATTTTATTTTTATTGCCAAAATGGATCAAATCCCAGAATATCAAAAATTTCAATCTGGAATTGTTGATGCCATTTATCGCTTGGGCGGCTCTTTGAGTCATCATCATGGCATAGGTAAAATGATAGCTCCCTGGTTTGCCGAGTATTTGGGTGCGACAGAAATGGGCCTTTTGAAGGCAATCAAACAATATTTGGACCCCCAAAATATTATGAATCCAGGCGGTACCTTTGCCTTGGATCAAATGAGTACCAAAATCAGTGGTACGGAGACCAAGTCCAGAACCAAAAAGGAAGTCAAAAAGACGGTTGGTAAAAAAGCACCAAGTACTAAAGGAGTCAAAGCCGCCAAAACAGCAAAAAAAGCTACTCCCAAAGCAAAGGCCAAAACAACCAGGAAAAAAACAACCAAATAGATTGTTGCCTATCTCATTTTATGTATCCGCCCACTTGCTAAGTTTTTGGAGCAGTGGGTCAAAATGTGTATGCGCATGCTGGTAGACATGGTCATTGATTTGGTTGTAAAGCTCTGTGTGTTCATTATTTGGCACAAAACTGTCAGCCTGATGAACCATTTGTTTTACTGCCTGTTCATAAGAATCAAAAGCGTTCACTGCCATAGCCGCATTGATCGCGCAGCCCAAAGAAGCCGCGTCTTTGATTTGATTTCTTTGTGCCGGTACTCCAAAAACATCGGCAAAAATTTGCATAAATACATTGCTATGTGATCCGCCGCCTGATATTATGAGATTTGTCAGCGGCGTTTCCAGCTCAGTCATCATTTTGTTGACATGATTTTTCATGGTCAACGCGATACCCTCCAGTATAGAGCGATAAATATGAGCTCGATTGTGGCGTCCGTCAAATCCGAAAAAAATACCTTTGCGAAATACTGCGTCCGCCGGAGGGGCCCAATCATGGATGGTAATCAACCCTTCCGATCCGGCTGGTATTTTTTCAGCTTCTAAATTGAACATTTCTTCGACAGTTAATCCCTGGTCCCGCGCTTGCTGGGCAACGGCTTCACCAAACTGGTTGCAAAACCAGCTTATGGTCCACATACCTCGGCGCACACCCATGCATTCATACAAATAATGCCCAGGTATAGAAGCCTGGAATGGCCAAAAATTTTTGGAATCTTTGATATTTTTTTCACCATGAGTAATGGCCGTGATATATGTCCCTAGAGAAATGAGCACTGTACCTTTGTCCAAAGAACCTGACCCC
>CAZCVM010000133.1:4357-6097 GCA_964501965.1 uncultured Leptospiraceae bacterium
GCTTCCACAGCTTTATCATGCGCAGTGGCTACAACTGGAATGGTGCGCGGCAAGCCGATTTTCTTTCCAGCTTCTTTTGTCAATGCGCCTAGTATATCTCCAGGCAATATAGTATCAAAAAGCTGTTCTCTGGATAGGTTGCAATTGCGCCAATCTTTGTCTTGAGTGCTCCAGGTAAATGTATCATTGTCCATTGGCCACCAGCCTATATAGTTGGCACAAGTATCTTTGAAATTGCCTGTCATACGATGACCAATGTATCCTGACGTTGTGGTTATATAGCGAACATCGCCATATTGTTTTTGGTATTGATATGGATCGTTTAGTCTTTTGTCCATCCAATTGATCACTGGATAGGCCAGTTTGCCGTCTTCACGCAATAAAACACGGCAGCAGCGAATCGTGCATATACCTATAGCCAATATATGGTCCATATCTGCGTGATCAATTTTGTAAAATTGATCCATTGCTTGTTGGAACGCGGCCTGCAAAGAGTCCCACAGGTCATCATCTGGATGCTGCGCCAACTGGGGCGCGGGTATATCCATGGACCGCAATGGTTGACGGCCCGAACAAACAATGTTTCCAGCCAAATCAAATACAACTACTTTTGCGCTTTGTGTTCCCAGATCGACTCCGATCAAGTATTTCTTTGCTGACATTTGTCTTACCTCATTTTCTCTATTTGTTTTGCCAATTCTGCCAATATTTCATGCAGGTCTCCGATGATACCGATATCAGCTATACCAAATATCGGAGCTGCTGGATCCGTGTTTATCGCCACAATGAAACTGCTTTGACGGATTCCAATGTTGAAAACAGCCATGCCGGATACACCAGCTGCAATGCACAGTTCAGGGGAGACGCTTATTCCTGATCCGCCCAATAGGTTTTGCATACTAACCCAGCCTCTCATTGCCACTACTCGGCTCACACCAATTTCCGCTCCCATACTTTGGGCCATTTTTTTGATTTGCAAAAATTGTTTTTTTTGTTTAACGCCATTGCCAAGGGCTAAAACAATTTTTGCGTCTTGTAAACTCAAAGGTTTTGCCGGCCTGTTCATTTCCGTGTGTTTGAGCCACGGGCATGAAACAGTAGGCATTTTTTGGCCTGGCAGTTGAAGTTTTTTTATTTCTATTTTATTGCCCATATTAGCTGGAGTCAAACAGATAGGTTTGCGGCGCATTTGAAAAATGGCAGTTAGGTTGTTGCTGTAGACTTGCTTTTGAACAAAATATTGGTAATGATTTGCTTTGTTTTTTGTAGGCGTATTGTTTTGAATATAGCATTTTTCAGCTTGCAGCAAACTGCTGCCCATTTTGCGAAAAGCCCATCTGGTTGCCAATTGATTCCCCAATTCGTGATTGGGGAAAATATATATTTCAGGCAGGTAATTTTTTTCTGGATGCGCAGGGTCAAAATCTTGTTGGATGCAATTTTGTTCGATATAAGAAAGATGAGAAAGCATGACTTCGGGTGAAAAAAAATATTTATCCGTTGATAAGTTTTTCATTGGAAAGTTTATCGAAAAGTCCATAAAAAAAGTTCGGACTTTTAGATTGGAAATGCCAAAGTCCGGGATACACCCGGAATAGCCAAAACACCACAATTCCCAACAGGTTATCTGATTGATTAGGCAAAACGGAGTTTTGTTTTTGATATCTGTTGTGATTTTTTTATTTTGATTCTTTTGAGTTCCTTGTTGAGTTTTTTGTATAGAAGAAAAAGCAGGATCAT
>CAZCVM010000133.1:6107-6526 GCA_964501965.1 uncultured Leptospiraceae bacterium
TTTTCTATTGGCGTGTGGATCAATTTTTTTTGAGAACCAGCACCAGAGAATTGCTGATAGACAGTTTCAAAGCAAATGATCACTGCTTTGGTTTTTGTTTCAGAATGGGATGCTTGTTCTTTTTGCATGGGAGATTAATCGCAGAAGTATTTGGCAATATGGTTGTTTATCAAAACATGAACTTTTTCCTGTGGAGTCTCCCCCTGAATGAAAAAGCATTGTTGGTCATTTTGTTGATAGGACAAATTTTCCAATAAAATATTTTGCTGGCCCAATTTATCGGGGCAAACACCCAGATCTTTTGCCGCGACTCGAATAATATTTTTTTTTGCGGCAGTAAGTCTTTTTTTCAATGTGGGTATCCGTAAGTACGGAGTATGCTCGGTATTGCCAATGATGAATACAGCAGGCAGTGATAC
>CAZCVM010000134.1:0-6520 GCA_964501965.1 uncultured Leptospiraceae bacterium
TTGAACAAATACCGCAAAATCCTTTTATCGCGACCATGGTATCTTTGGCACCGAAAGAAAAAACCATTTCCATCGTGTCCACGAGTCCCATGCCAATGTTGTACTATAGTGCCAAAGAAAATCAAGTTTACGCGCTGGACGAAAATTTGTCACCCGAAAACTGGCAAAAAATCGGTAAAAAAGTAGATAAGCAAAAATTTTCTAGTCAATTGACGCGCAACAAGGATTCCTATGGACAAATATATGAATTTTTGGAAAAGCGTTTTGAAGTGGAGATCACAATGGCCGCCAAAGATCGGCTGCTTCTCTTTTCCCAAGGCATTGCCAATGCCACATCTTTTGGAATGTTTACTTTTGGCAAAAAGCGGATATCTGATTTTTTCTATTTTACCCGTAAAGTCGATATCAGCGATTTAGGGGAGCTGCTTTTTGCCGAGTTGGAAGCCTTTTTGGAAGGACGGCGGCAGCAAAATGATTGGACTATTTGGCTAGTGGAAAGTGTATAATTTTTTTGATTTAATTTTTTTTATTGCTTTGAGAGTTTATTTACAAAAAAGTGGTACAAAAAATTCTATTTATTTCGCAATCATTCTAATGCAAGGTATCCAAAATGCAAAATATTTTTGAAAAAATTCGTTTTCTTTATATTGATAAATCTTATGAAATTCAAGGTAAAGCCAGAATACTTTTTCTTTTCAATACATCGCTTTTAATATTGATTTCTATTTTTCTATTGGTCATGAATATCGCGATTTCGCGTGAAATTCTTGATCCATTTAACATTACTCTTGCGTCATTTATTTTGATCATTTGTGTTTCTATTCTATTACTATTCAAAGGCTTTTATCAATCCGCAGTGAATATCATTGCCTTTTCATTTGTCATTGGTCAAACAATGATATCATACAAAACAGGTTCCTATGGTTCATCGCCTCGGTTTATCGCGGCTTTTATTCCTTATTTGGCCATTATTTTGTTCAGCATTCTTTTTAGTTCCAAAAAAGTTTATATAACTGTAATGATTTTGAGTCTGGCGGGTGTGTATCTCAATATGTTTTCTTATGATTTATTTAGCGCGCGGGAACGGGGAAGTGTAGTGGCAACAATGACTTTCACAATAATCCTAAGTACGTTTTTGGGCTATCTGATTATCCGCATCAGTGACGAAGCAAAAAAACTGCGCCAAAAGGATATGGAATCTTTGAACGCGCGACAAAAACAAGTCAATAAACAATTGTTGGATTCTCTTAGAAATGTATCCCAAGAGATGGAGTCATCATCCAGCCGTTTGCTGGGCAATTCTGAAAAGTTCAATTCAAATTTGCAGCAGTCCACGGCCTCCATTGAAGAGATCGCGGCAACTATGGAACAGATTTCTTCTGGCACGGAAAATATTAGTCAAAGCTCCAAAAACCAAAACAAATCCATGGAAGCTTTGCATCAGGTAAAAAACCAATTGTTGGACATTTTTCAGGGCATTGAACAAAGAGTTCATTCCATGAAAAATAGGGTCACAAATATCAATGACGAAGCAGCTTCCGGAGAAAAATATTTGCAAAGTATGCATGCCAGCATCACAAACATTGGTCAGTCCTCCAAAGAAATGACAGGGATCGTGGGCATAATCAATGAAATATCTGATCAAATTAATCTTTTGGCTTTGAACGCGTCTATAGAAGCGGCGCGAGCTGGTGAAGCTGGACGCGGATTCGCGGTAGTGGCCGATGAGGTATCAAAACTTGCTGATCAAACTTCTTCAAGTGTCAGCGATATCAGCCAGCTCATTCAAAAAAGCGATAGTGAGATTCAAAAGGGTATGTCCAATATGAATGATACTGTATCTTCCATTAGTTCCATTATTGAGGGCGTAAATGAGATACGAAGCATGGTTGATCAGATAGATAAAGACATGAAATCACAATCGTCATCAAATGACAAGCTAAGTCAGGAAGCAAATGACGCGAAAAACAGGTCTGATGAGATAAATGCCGCTGCTGGCGAGCAAATGAATGCTATCCAGGAGGTGGTCAGCACGATCACTACAATCAATGAAACTGCTCAGCAAAACACAACCGAAGCGGATGAAATCGCTCAATTTATCAAAAATATTGCCTCCATGTCCGGTGACCTAAAAAGCAAAATCGGCCAATTTAAGTATCACGATCAATAAATATGCCAGGTACTTGCCTCTTCGGTTGTCTTATGTCCTTTTATGTGGTTGTAAACAATACAGCCAAACATTCTATCATTTTATCATTCTATGGATAAAAAGCGATCAACTAAATTGTTTGAAAACTTCGGACAAATCGCTAATGATTCTCCCCAAATTTTTGACATTTTCATTGATTTTTGTTTCAGCATCCATACTAGGATGCGCGATGGTATTCCTTAATTCTCTTAGTTTTTTAAAATAAACGCTTAGTTCCCGGCACTCTTGCCGATCATGCAATATTCTTTTTGCTTCTTTATTGGCTTCCATGCTTTTTTCAAAATTGTCATCTCCGCAACCTAGGCCATATTTTTCACATACAAAATTGATCAAAGTTTCGTAAGCCCACATACAAGCAAAACCATATTGCTTTTTCTCAAATAACCCCTTGGCCAGATTTATATTTCTTAAGACCAACGAGTCTTCTTGACAAAATTCCTTATCCAGTGTCTCGACCACGGTACGGCTTAAACTCAGTTCCGAATTGTTTAACCCAGAACCCTGGTCTCTATCCAGCATTTCTTCCATTTTCTTGATTTTGTCGGAGAAATCCATAAACAAATTCATACCCCTGGCATTAGAAAATTCCTTGAATTTATTGGCCAGGTCTTTGTTTTTGTTTTCAATCAAAGAAGCCAGTGTGTCTCCCCTGCCCGTGGTCTGAAATTCATGGGCTGCTTTGATCATTTGGTGCATCCGATGATTTTCAGTCAAATCAATAATAGGCGCGTGCCCCAAATCTTTGGTTGCTTCCAGCATGCCATAATACATACCCCCGATTCGGATATTTTTGTTCAGCACATCCGTAATATAGGACATGGCGGTCTGCAAAAATAAACCATGGGACCGGAAAGAATGGGTAAAGTCCAAAAATATCTCGTCCCCATCTTCCAGCTCATGCGCCATATATAAAAGCTGTTGAAAATTTATTTCCAACTCGTCATCATTCAAACCGTATTTGAGCAAAAAAGCGCGGGAACCATGGCCCATCGCCTGTTCCACGCCGCCAAGGTCCAGTGCATCATCAATAGGCGAATCATGTCCGGCCTCCTCAATTTGGTATGCTAGACGCCAATAATAATCTTCATCTATACTTTGTTTGTTGTATTCCTGAAACGTGCGATAAACCTCTTCCCACATAGATTTTATCGTACCCAATAAAAAAATTTTATCCACTGCCAAAAATTTTTTCATAGCTATGGAAACAAATGTGGTCTCTTCTTTATGCTCACCAAATTGATACTGCGCGGGCCGGTATTCATGTTTTGGTGCTTTATTGTCACCAGTTGATCCTGTACCAATAAAACTAATCAACACCTTAGCCATAACAAACCTCCTTCTTTATATATATTCAATATTTGTTTTTAATCTTTTAAATACCAGAGTTATTTTCCTGGCTTTTACTTTTAGCCTGACGCTTGACGCTTGCCTATGAATCAAAAACCCCGTATCCTAGAGCAGTCTTAGCACCAATACCAAAAAATTCCAAAGCCTCCCGTAGCAAAATCTCCGGCAACTCCAGTTTTGATTTGCCCGCATATACCCCTTGCGCTATCCGGCTCTCAGCAGGCAACTCGGGCTGAAAATTTGTCCGTGTGACTTCAATCCCCAAGTGAAACACAAAAGTGCCTTTACTGACAATCGGAAAAGAAACAGGCACAGGATCATAATAGTCACCAGCAGGTTGACCGTCGTTATAATATGGACCGTAATGCGGTGTCATAATATCCAATCCCAGTACAATATCATTGCCAGGTAAAGCATCAAAAAAAATCAACTCCCCCTGATATTCCTTTTGCACGCTCTCTTTGGGCGAGCCAAACAATTGACAAAAACCCGTGTCTTTGAATGCTTCCATCTCTGCCCGATCCTTTTTCGGGTCCTTTCCGTCAAATTCAGACTTCATAAAAAACGTTTGGATCACATAGGAACGCAGCATCCCCTTAATCGCGCTGGCTGGGATATAGGGCACACCATAAACATGATGCAATGTCAAAGAAGTCTCATACACGGACGCATCACCTAGCCCCATAGCCATGGAATAGGACAGGGTTTTTTCCAGAGTTTTGTATTTAACGCCCGGCAATTGCTGCACAGTCTGACTATAGCGACTGACCAAAGATTTCCAGTCCAGTTTTGACCTGGTCTGGCGCAACACATTGGTCATTTTGTTCCCGTCTTTTTGACTATCCTTCAAAGATATCTTGTTATCATTATTGCGCTTGATCCATTTATGATAGTACAGATACAAATTATCGCTATTTACATGCCCCAAATCGCGCGTGTCCCTGGGCAGCAAAGCACCCTGCAAATTGTCACTTGATGTCTGACTGGACGGACCCTGGTTTTGCTGGGCTGCGCCTGGCGAGCCCTGTTTGCTGGTTTTTTGTCTTTGATGACCTAGCTGAACGCCGGTTTTTGGTTTTTCTCTTTGAGAGCCAGAGTCTTTGGAAAAAAAGATATCGCCGTCTTTGCGAGCCTTAATTATGGCATTGTTTTGATCCAAACACACCTCTATGTCCTGATTTACCCATTCCGAAGACAATTCCTTGCCAGGCTGAAAGTTTTTTGTTTTTTGATCGTCCTTAAATTGGACTTGGCAAGTCCATTTTTTCTTACTGTTTTGGCGTATTTCCAATATCTTACATTTTTGCCAGTCTTGCGCCGCCATAAAACCTCTCTTCATAGTTATTTAAATCATAGTTATTTAAATCATCATTATTTATGGGTATATTTATCATCATTGTTTTTTATCAATTAGCCCATCCGCAAAACGGCGCAGCCATTGCAAAAGTCCCATAACTTCCACAGTCGCCATACGATACTCCTGGCTATCCAGACCAATCAGGTATTCGATAAAATTTTTGTCAGAGGCATTATCCCATAGACCATTCACATTTTTTTGAAACCAGCCCTGGAGATGATTCAGAATACTATCATAATGGCCCTCTTTTTTTTTGCCCTCGGCAAAAGCCAAAGCCGCTGCTAATCCATTGACATGAATCAGCATAGGAAAACTTTTTATATGGGATTTGTATTCTTCCGATTTTGCACTGGCAGCAACATTTTTCACGCATTGATACGCGTATTGAGCCCGTCCACTTTCGATCGCTTTTGTATTGAATGGCATTTTTTTGTCCTTTCTGTTTTATTGTGGTTAAAAACTAAATAATGTAAGCTTGGACTACGCCTTTGCCCAGGGTAGCATTGCCACCAATCTGCATCACTTTGGGCAAAGCACCCTTAAAAAACTGCATCACCTGATCTGCTTCGTTGTCGCCAAAATCCTTGAACCGGCCCTTCTTGTCCTGTTTTTGAAAAACCGGTGCTGCCATTACCATGGCATACAAGATCGATTCTGCTGGCAAAAGTTCTTCTGTAAATAAAGCTCCCTGCGCCACAGTGCCGGTTTCATTGTTTATTTTTGTGCGGGTGATGATTTCTGTGGACAGTGACACAAAATCACGGAATAGATCATCACTGAGCACAACCAATTTTTCCTTATAAATCGCCGCATTTTGTTCGTTGGTTTTTTCAGGGGTTCTTTCAGGAGTTCTTTGAGGCAATTGATCCGCGATCCATTCCGCCAGTTTGCACATAGATATTTCTTTTTGCACAGACATAGCAAATTCTTCGAGCAGGATTTTTTTGTCTTTCAAAATCAGTTTCGTATCCATAGGCACAAGTGCTTCGCCTTTATGCTTATCAAAATCTGTCAGCGCGTTGTCTATTTTTTGTGTATCCATGCCCGCGATTTCCAGTTCAGTTCGCAACCGTTTCAAAACCATCGGCGAGGTAATCCAGGCAAAAACGCCTTGCATGGATTTGACTGGAAAAAGAAATAAACGCGCGTCCGTAAATCCAAGTGCCCCGGCATAGCCATCATCATGGCCAGTGGTTTCTTCAGGACCAAACAAATGGCGGATATCCTCTTTGTTGATCGGACCAAAACCATTGACCTCATGGCCTGTTTTCTCCTGGGTTTCCACAGCCTCACGCACCGCTCCTTTAAGACTTGACCCCTCGATTTTGGGAAATCCAGTATGCTTTTCCCTTTGAATCGGCAAATCCACCAGTCCCAATTCACTGCCACTGCCCACATGCATGGGAGTGACCGCGCTAAGAAACAATATTTTTTGCTTTTGAAACATGATATTCTCCTTAATAAAATTTTTTAATTGAAATTTGAAATTTTTATATTAAAATTTATAATCATCACAATTCGCATCTACTGTTCTGGCACAGAGCAAATCACAGCTTGCCCCATCCCCAAGGCGGACAACCTCGGATCATCATCCAAACTTTGACCAT
>CAZCVM010000135.1:0-1441 GCA_964501965.1 uncultured Leptospiraceae bacterium
TGCGCGGCAGCATTTTTGCCAAGTTTAATAGGAGCTTTGTATTGGAAAAACGCGACCAAAGCAGGCGCGATTGCCAGTGTAGTGACCGGTTTTGCGGTGAGTACTTTCTGGCTGCTATTTGTCCACGCAAGCACCGTGCAAAAACTAGGCTACAAATCTATTTTGGGAAAAAGTGTGATGACCAATGTGGACCCAATTTTGATCGCTTTGCCAATTAGTATCGCGGTCTTTATCATAGTGAGTCTATTTAGTAAGAAATTTGATCAAAAACATCTGGACAATTGTTACTATGGTATGGGTATCCAATAGATAGACCTCAAAAAAAGTCAATGCCTTTTGTATACATTTTGCGCTGCTCTGATGATACTTTGTACACAGGAGCAGCCAAAAATCTGGAACAAAGGCTGGCCCAGCACAACAAGGGCTTGGCAGCCAAATACACGCGCGGCCGTTTACCGGTCGCGTTGGTGTATAGTGAACAATACTCTACTATGGGCCAGGCATTGTCCCGCGAAAAACAAATTCAGAAATACAGCCGGGAACAAAAAATAGAATTGATCCAAGATTACAATACTGATTTGTAAACTTGAGCTTCGATAAATAATCTGGTCAACTCTGGATCAATATGGTTGTCTTTGATTTCCATGTTCAAAATATCCAGGGCTTTTACAACAGGTACAGCTTTTTTGTACGGTCTATCTGAAGCAGTGAGTGCGTCAAATATGTCAGAAATGCTCATTATTTTGGATTGAACGGGAATCTCATGGGAATGGAGATTATTGGGATATCCGTTGCCATTGAGCTTTTCATGGTGCGCATAAGCTATTTCCGGTACATTGTGCAGCTCATCTGTCCATGGGATTTGCGATAAAAATTTGAAGGTGTGGGTCACATGCGATTCGATTTCTTTGCGCTCATTCATATCCAATGAACCTTTGCGAATTGATAGCGCGGTGATCTCATCCGGGGTCAACAATGGTTTATTATTGCCTTGTATATCCTTATAGGTTTTTTGTGCTATGGTCAGCAAACGGTCAAATGATCCGCCATCCAATATTGCTGGTTCATTGGCTTGGACAATGGCTTGCAAATAGTTGTCTATTTCTGCCAATGCATCCGCTTCGTCTCTATCAAAACGCGACAATTCTTCTAAAGTTGCATTGCGGTTTTTTTCCAAAATGTAGCGCAATTTATTATTGCTTGTTTCATATTGATAACTGCGCTTGATAAAATGGATTCTTTGCCGGATATGTTCTAAGTCATAAGGATATAGTTTTTTTTCCTTTACCAATACCTGTTCTTTCACGCCGACCTTGCCAAAATCATGCAATAAACTGGCATAACGTATCTCTCGCAATTGTTCTTCGCTAAAATGTGTGTCTTTGTATTTGCCGGTCGAGGTTTTATTGACAATCTCTGCCAGATTTACGGTTAATAACGC
>CAZCVM010000135.1:1451-6513 GCA_964501965.1 uncultured Leptospiraceae bacterium
CCTCGAAGAATGACCTGATGTGGTTGGATCCCGCGATTCTATCGCAGTGACTGCAGCTGTCACAAATCCTTCAAATAGCCGGTTGATATTTTTGTACAAAATATTGTTTTCGATTGCTACAGCTGCCTGACCGGCGATACTGCTGACCAGTTCAATGGTGTTGTCATCAAAAGAAATAACGACCTGTTCTGCTTGTTCGGGCGATGTGAGTTTAATGGACCGATTGGGTTTGCGGTTGATCAACTGCAAGATGCCAATGACATTGTCTTTTTGGTTTTTCATTGGAATGACAAGCATAGATTTGGTGCGGTATCCGGTTTTTTGATCAAAGGATTTGTTGATCGTGTATTGGGCGTTTTCCGGCGGGAAATAGGCGTCATTGAGGTTGACTATTTCTCCGGTGAGCGCGACATAGCCAGCGATGCTTGTATGGTCAATGGGAATGGTAAATTCTTCTGTATCCAGACTCATGGAAGAGAGCTTAAAACGCAGACGTTTGTTTTTGGTGATTGTGTCTCTTTCTACTAAATAAAGTGAGCCAGAGTCACAAACAGCCAGCTCTTTAGCTTTGTTCAATATGGTACGCAACAAAACATCGTGATTTCTTTCCGTGGCCAGAGCTTTGCCGATTTTGGAAACTTCATGCAATTCATGCGAACTTTTGAGAAGCCGTTTTTGTAGTTGGATGGATTCTTGTTCTTTTTTTATTTTTTTAATAGTGTTTTGCAAAATAGCCTGGTACAATGCGGAGTTTGCTTCGTTAATCGGTAAACTGAAACTGCTAGCAATAAAATGACCCGGTAATGTTTCCGGAAAAGATGCCGAAGGGTTTTGAAACAAAATTATCTGCAAAAAAGGATCGATTGTGGTTTGCAATATATTTGTTATTTGTTGTTCGAAGCGAATACAAAATTCACTGTCCAATAGCAATAATTGGTTTTGTTTTTGCGTTATGTCCTGGGCAATTCTGGCTGGCCAATAGTTTTCGCTATCCAGTAAAGGAATGAGGCTAATATTGTATTTGCGTGCGATTTGTTCCAATAATGGATGGTAACATTTTTCCGTAAAATACAAAAATATTTGTTTGTCTTGCTTTTCCATGGTATCTCATTTTTTTGGTTAAAATATCCAAAGGCAATTTTTTTTCAAATTGATTTTTTGTATATACAAAAAAAAAGGCGGTCTAGATTAATGGCAGAAAAGAATACAATAGAATCATGGGATATACTTCATCAAGAATCTTTGTTTTTTTGTCCCATATTCGAAGTATGGCGCAAGCATGCCCGTTCCAGAGGTTCGCAAAAAGAACACAACTTTTTTGTGTTGCACAGTCCCACCTGGGTCAATATATTACCCATTACTGCGGAGAACGAAGTCGTGTTGATTCGGCAATACCGGATTGGTATGGAAGATTTTACTTATGAAATTCCCGGCGGACTGGTAGAAAAGCAGGAAGATCCGCAAACTGGTGCAGCGCGAGAACTATTGGAAGAGACCGGGTATGGGCAAGGTCAGGTTTCTTTATTGGGGCAAATCCAACCCAATCCGGCGACTCATAACAATTGGTGTTTTTCCTATATTATGGAAAACGCGCAAAAAGTAGCAGATCAACAATTGGATCAAAATGAAGAAATTGAAATCAAATTAACACCGAAAAATAAAATTCCTGAAATGGTTGCCAATGGTTTGATCGTGCATTCTCTGGTATTGAATGCTTTTTTGTATTACCAGTTTCGTGAAAATAGCCTCGGCAACAAGGATCCCTGGAATGTTCATTGATCGGGAATGATAGCAAAACCATACGGCTGTATTGTTTTGCCGCGCAATTTTTTTGTCTTTTTCGTGTGATTGACCGCTACGAGGTAGTGCTTGCCATCAGTTCCGGTTCTGGAGATTATTTCCAGGCCCATACCTTTGAACATGGTCTTGATTTTTGCGTACCGGAATATTTTTTTGTACAAAAAGAAAAGTCCTATTGGATTGGGCGATGTGCCAAGATAGAAAACTTTGCCTTGCCCATAAGTGTTCATTGTTATGCAGGCTTGGCCTTTATAATGCTTTGTTTTGTCCGTGTATCTGGCAAGTACTTTTGCCTGCAATGGTTCGACAATGTCCGCCCAGACTTCGCCTCGGGCAGGCACAATACCGATTCGAATTTTGACTTTGGTTTCATTGAGTGACTCATAGCGTTTGATTTGGATGCCTGCCATTTCGCTAAACTCGCCAGGCAATGTTTTTTGTGTCGCCCAATTGTCGCGGTCCCTGACGCCGGCACGCCATCCCAAAATCAAAGTATTGCCCTGTGCCACCCATTGTTGCAAACGAGCCACAAAATCCTTATCTGTCATAATGTACATGGGTAGACTGATGATTTTGTATTTGTCCAGATCGATTTGCGAAGCACTTTGTACATCGCAGTTGATATTGAAAATAGAATAGGGCGCATAATGTCTTGCCATTTCCGCATCATAACCAACTTGCATGTAAGAGTTGGGTGTCAAATAAAGGCCTTTGCTCATATAGTGTTTTTTGAGTAACCGGCTATTGTCTTTGTCATATATGACACAGGCTTGCGCTGGCACTATTTGATCGGCAAAAACATCCATTTTCTTTTGATGAGCTTTGATATTTTTTTGCAATGCATCCATCATCGGCGTATCCGTATTGTCAGGGTCTAAAATACCATTACACAATTGCTCCTGCCCGAATGGGGCCGTCCGCCAGCGAAAATAAAAAATTTGGTTTGCTCCCAGAGCAATGGCCTGATTGGTCCAGGCAACTATTTGCCCCAATGGGGGCAAATGGCCCAGTACCTGGTGTCCCTGAATACCGTTTATCTGTTCAAATATAGTAAAGTTTCTGCTTTTTTTGAGACCCCGAATATAAGACAAAACATAAGCATTGAAATAATAGGGCAAAGGTTCATTCATATCCCCCCAGACCGGATAATTGTCAAATCCAGTAAAGTCCATAGAATCAAATATTTTTTCCATATCAATGATGGGACTCATGGGAGGCGCGTAGATATTGGTCGATATCCAATCGTTTTGTTTAATGTGAGCCCTCAATATATCGACCTGGTTTTGGACAAAACCAACAGCTCCGTCAGATTGAAAACGATGGTAGTCCAATAGCAAAGCCGGATTTTGCTGGGTATGCAATGCTTTTTGAGGCAATGGTATTTGTGAAAAATCTGAGTATTTGGTACTCCAAAACACAGTGCCCCATGTTTGATTCAAAGAGTCTATAGAACCATATTTTTTTTGCAGCCATTGCGGCCATTTTTTTTGACAATGAACGCAAACACATTGATCAGAACCTTCATGGCCGATCTCATTGTCCACTTGCCAACCAATAACCGCATTGTGTCCGGCAAAATGCTTTGCTATTTGCTGGACAATTTTTTTGCTTTGTTCAATGTACAAGGGCGCATTGTAGCACATCTGTCTGCGGTCTCCAAATTGCCGGACAAAGCCTTCAGGATGTTTTTGTAATATGGTAGGATCTTTTTCAAAAAGCCATACAGGTATGGTCGCTGTGGGAGTACCCAGGACTACTTGTAGTTTGTGTTTGTGCGCCAATTCAATGGCTTGATCAAATAAGGTAAAATCATATTCATTTTCCCTGGGCTCTAAAATCGTCCAAGCAAATTCCATTATTCGTATTGCCTGCAATCCCATTTGGGTCATGCGGGCAAAGTCAGAGTCCCATAGTTTTTGGGGCCATTGCTCAGGATAGTAGTCCACTCCAAAAATAAGAGGCATAACATGTTTCCTTTATTTATATTTGAATTTTGTTTGATTGATATTGAATCGTTTTTTTTGCCATTGATTTATTGATTTGGTGGATTTATTTTTTTTCTTGATAAATGCTTTGATAGGCAATGTATCCGAATACAATACGGTTGATATAGCGTTTTGTTTCACCGAAGTCTATCGTATCCATGGTTACATCCATGGGTTGATTGCGGTGTCTGCGGTACCAGGATAGCGCATTACCAATGCCGGCATTGTAACTGGCAGCGATCCATAAATAGTCATTGTCAAATACTTTGGACAATTTTGTCAGATAATGGGTTCCGGTAGGGATAGATATTTCCGGCAATGCCAGATTGGGGGGATCAAACCCCAATTTTTTGGCAATAGGATGACCCGTGGTCGGCATTAGCTGCATCAAGCCAATGGCACCGGCAGGCGAGTGAGCTGAAGCAATAAAGGCAGATTCTGCTCGCATCACAGCCCAAATGAAATGGGCATTTACCCCAAAACGATCGGCTGCTCTTTGGACTAGGTTCTGGTAGGGTTTTGGGAAAAGATTGCGCTGCAAATTGATTTTGCGGTAGTTGTCCAGCAATGCAAAATGTTTTTGTTTTTGACCGGTCTGCTCCAGCAATAGCCAGACATATTTAAGTTGTAAATAAGGGTCTTGGTATTTTTCGGCAAAGCTTAACAATATGCTGGTTCTTTCTTGATTGTTGTCGATGTTTTGCGCGATATTGTGACTTTCATTGATAAAACCCATCTGCCAAAAAATTTCTGACAATTTTTTTATTTGGTTCCATTTTTTATTGTCAGCGTTTTCAGATTGTTCTTTTTTTTTCTCATTTTGCGAACTCTTTGCATCTGTCGCGGTATTGGTATCTTCTGGAGGAGTGATAGCCCCCATCCATTTTCGCATTTGATCGGGCAAAGTTTTTATTTTTGTCAAAGTTTGTTTTTTTTTCAGGGCAAAAAGCTTGGGCCGGATTTTTGTCAATCCTGGAAATGTGGTTTTCATGTCTAGCCTGGCGTCCAGCAAAGGCCAGGATTTTAGATAATGCGCCAGCAATTTCCATCGTTGATGTGTTATGATTTGGGCATTTTTTGAAATGCCCTCTTGCTTGATAAGGTTGTCCGAGTTGTTTGAGTTGTTCGAGTTGTCCAGGTGGTGGAGGCCCAACAAAGCGAAATCAAACAATTGATCTGGAAAAAGTTCCAATCCATGAAAGAATATTAAATAAGAATAAAAAGAGTTGGATTGGTCAAATAGTATCGGCTTGGCTGCTGTCAAAAAATCTGTCAAT
>CAZCVM010000136.1:0-6471 GCA_964501965.1 uncultured Leptospiraceae bacterium
ATAGAAAGCGGCGGTCGCATCATCAAAATTTTGGCACTATGATGCAATCGCTGATAATGATCGCGGAGACGAAAAATATAAAGTTGGCTATCTTGTGCATTCCAATATCCGCGTATACCAGCAAAGGCTCCGGTACCGTATTGCAAAGCATGGGTCTGAATATTTATATTGGCCTGCTCAATAGGCACAAAATTTTCCTCAAAATAAGCAATTTTGCCTGCTTGTGATTCCATTATTGTATTCCTTTCCCATGCGCGCATTTTCAGCTTGTTTTTATCTATTTTTATAAGCCAATTATGAACAAACTTTATACTATATTTTGATAAAAAAAATATTGGATATTATTTGTTGTCAATTGAAAATAATCTTACAATAGAATTTTGGATCAAACAATTTTGCGGCACATTCAGGTTAAGAGCCCAACAATGGGTCTTCGAACTGATCAATTAAGGGTTTGAGCTGGTCATACTTTTTTTTCTGGTACAATTGGGTGACCTTTTCGCGCAATTTTTGCAAATTTTGCTGGATTTTATTTTGATCCATAAAATTGTTTTTCTTTTCCGTACTCTTTTGAGCAATTTGCTCATCCAGATTGCGGATATAATTGAAGCCATCGTGTATCCGACGCGACAAAGTTTGTCCGGTATGCAAAAAAATATCTGTATGCTGACGATGAAAATCTTCTAAGGTGTCTTTTTCAATTTTGGTCAACACAACAGAACCATTGGCTTGCAATGTCGCTGTTCGAGTCTCTCCCAAAAGCAATGCTATCTCACCCAAAACAGTACCTTTGTCTGAAATACTAGAAACCTTGGTATCATTGACCAAAACATCGATATGGCCGGATTCCAGGATATACATTTCACGGCCCTCATCTCCCTGCTGACAAATGATCTCACCATGTTCATAACGAGAAGAAAAATCTTTGGCCTTGTCTGATTCGCTATGGTATGTCTTGGCTTGAGACTCTTTGGCATAGATTTGTCCGGTCTTAAATATCAATTCATTTTGCAATTCCTTACCCAGAGCAATGATATCTTTGAATCTAAATTCATTGCCGATTTCCAAAATTTTTTGAGTCAGTTTGTAGTATTCAATGGCCAGTTTTTGGGCTTGTTTGTCCTCCTGGGACAGTTGTTGTTGGCGTTTGCCAATGATGTGAGTGATTTTTTGCAGCATTTGAGCCTGAAAAAAATTTATGTTGAAACCAATATTGTATTGGTAAATGAGTTTTCCCAGATTGGCTTGAGGGATCACTGATAGTTCTGTATCATCTTCGCGGTAAAAATTGTAATCCCGAAAAACAGTAAAATCGCCCAATTGCAGCAAGACCTCGCCTGCTCCCACAATCAAATTCTTACCAGATATTTTGTAGCGCTCATTGTCCTGGATTTCAAAATACACAGTACCGTCTTTTAGTAAATACGCGTTTTCCGGTTCATCCAAATACGCATAAACTAGTTGGGCCATAATTTTGTCCTGTTTTGTTTGTCAATTCAATCTATGAAATAGATCAATCAAATTTTGATTCATTCTCCAAAAACTATACCATAGTATAATAGATTTGTGGCTTGTAAACTTAAAAAATATTATTGCTCAGACAATTCCGCGCTTCAAATATGTATATTAAGCAGCAAAAATATCTTTATTAAGTGTTCATCAGCTCGCAGAAACAGACATTGTTTTGCTATGCCTGGTCCAATAAATTGTTGAGCTCTGTGATTGCCTGGTCTTTTTGGGCAACATTGGTCTTTTTTACTGCTTTTTTAATGACATTTTCCCATTGTTTTTCCGGCAATGTAGCTTTCATATCTTCAAACAATTCTAAAACAGCAATGTCTTCTTTTGCGTTAAAAACTTGTTCATAATCATAGCGCAGCAAAGCAAAAAGACCTTCAATATAATCATTGACAGATACTTTATCTGTATCACCTTTTCTGGCCAAAACTTCTTCTTTTTTTTGCCTTTGTTTTAGCTTTCTTTCACGTTTTTCTAATTCTGTTCGTTTCATGGTTTACCTCCGTTGAACACGGACTTATGATACTTAAAATTCTATTGTGGTTGATGCGTCAACCACAATACACATCTCCATTGAAACATGTATTGATTTTTTATTGTATTATTATTATTATTTTTCAATAGAATTATTAGAATCAGGAGAATCAGGAGAATCAGGGGCATCCGAAGGCATCCGGTGCTGACCAAAACGGGAACCGGAAAAAACCATGGGCAGATAAGAGAATGCATAATCCAAAATACCAATGACAATAACAGCAAAAAAAACATAAGCAGAAATTTCCGGACGCAGCCAAAGCCAATAAACATTGGGCTGCATCTGCAAATATGGAACAGCTATGTACCAAAAAACTGCCCATACAGCGACATTCACTCCCAACTTGCCCCATATATTTGGGTGAGCAATTTGATTTTTGCGTGCAAATAAAAACCAGACCAGCCAAAATCCACCAATTTCACGGACCAGATACACAATATAAATCCATATTGGAAAATGAAAATGGTAAGTCATAATCGATAAAGTGGCAATTGCAATGATTTTATCGCTTATACCGTCAAGGTATCTGCCAAATATTGATTCTTGATTGAGCTTGCGTGCCAGGATACCATCCAAATAATCTGTCATGCTGCCAATGCTGCCAATCGCCAAAATCCATATCAAGTCCGGCAAATTGGGATTTTTTTGATAGCGCAACACAAAATACAAAAACGGAACCAAAAGAACCAAGCGCGATAGTGTAAGAATATTGGGCACAGTGAATAAACGCCCTTGAAAAACATCTTTGTATTTCATGTGTATATAAAGCTTTCTAAACTAAATTCGTTACAAATGATTCGTTACAATTGCCTATCAGAAATAAAAGCTATGAGGTATTGCAGCTGGATAGCATTTTCCATAGCATTTTCCATAGCATTTTCCAAAATTCATTGCTTATGATAAATTCTATGTTTGATAATTCAAACCTTTTTTGCGATTCCAATATTTTTTTTGATTTTTTCGCGCTCGATTGTGTCACTTTCGATCAAGTTCCCTTGTTTTAGTAACCCTAAGTTCTCATTTATATAATTTTAATAAAATCATTATCACAAAAGGGAACAAAAAAAATCATGGCTTTATTGTTCCAGTTCAGCTAACATTTTTATATATTTTTTTTCTTTTTCCGTTTCCAATGCTGCCAATTGTTCCAATTGATTGTAATGTTGCTCGATTTGTTTGTTCACTGCTGTCAATTGCTGCGAAAGTTTTGCTATGGCTGGGCCGTCTCCCTTTGTATTGGCGGAAATCAACTGATTTTGCATAGTTTGCGCGTCTTTTTCCATATCCATGATTTCTTTTTCTATCCGCTGGGATTGGTCTTTGACTGGTTTTAGCTCGCGCGATCTTTCTGAATGAATTTCTGACTTTTTTTTGCGCAATTGTTTTTTGCTAAGCACATTGCCGCTATTTGTAATGGTTTTATTTTCTGTGTCATTATGTACCACTGTGTTGACGACATTATCTTTCAGGGTAGATTCCTTTTTGTCCCAACCGCCCCGTGACAAAAAATCTTGATAATTGCCAGCAAAGACATCTCCTTTACCATGCTGAAAAACTATCAGTTTTTCAGCAATTTCATGGAGCAGCATTTCATTGTGTGTTACCATAACTACAGCACCCGGAAAATCTCGCAAAGCTTCGATGAGCGAATCGCAAGAGGGCATATCAAGGTGGTTGGTCGGCTCATCCAACAATAGCAAGTTTACCGGCTTAGCCAATATCTTTCCCAAAGCCACACGACATTTTTCCCCTCCGGAAAGAACTGATATTTTTTTTAGCGCGTCATCTCCCTCAAACATCATTGCTCCGCAGATACTACGCACTTTTTGCACATCGAGTTTGACGTTACTTTGCTGTATCTCATCCGCAGCAGTCAAATGAGGCTGCAATGACTGGGCGTTTGTTTGTTCATAATAACCAAAATCCGTTGCCGGATGATTGCTCAGTTGGCCATGAACCGGTTGGAGTATACCAGCCAAGATTTTTAATAACGTGGTTTTTCCCTGACCATTGGGACCAATGACGCATATTCGTTCTTTGGCTCCAATAGAGAATGACAGATTCTCAAAAAGATTGTGCTGGTTTGGATAGGCAAAAGAAAGATTTTCTGCCTGTACCAAATATTTGGCGGAAAAAGGTTTGTACGTAAAGGAAAAATCCAGGTTTTTGATTTTCTCCAGTTTATCTTTGCCGCCCATTTTTTCCAGAGTTTTAATACGGGACTGCACCATGCCTGCCAGTCTGGCTTTGGCTCTAAAACGGCTGATAAAAAGTTCCATTTCTTTCTTTTTTTTCTCATCATTGATCCTGGTTTTTTCGTATACTTCTTCTTCTGTGGCTATTTGTTCATAAAGCTTGGCTGTGTCTCCCGGTATTTTGCGGATTTTTTTCCTGTGTATGATCATAGAATGATTGATGATCCGGTCCATGAACATACGGTCATGCGTTATGAGCATCAGCTCACTTGCCCAATCTTTCAAAAAATTGGTTAACCAGCGGATGGAAGTAATGTCCAAATAGTTGTTGGGCTCATCCAATAATAACATGTCCGGCTGGGCCAGCAAAGCTTTGGTGAGATTGAGCCGAACCTGATAACCGCCGGACAATTGTTTCGGATCTTTGCTCATATCATCATCTGAAAAACCCAGACCGGAAAGGATTCTTTCTGCCTGCCATATCTGGTCTTTATCGCTATCCGGCAATCCCAGGGCTGCTTCTTGCACAGTTTCTTGTTGCGAGAAACGAAAGACTTGCTCCACTGTCTGGATACGATAATTTTTGGGGATATGGATCTGACCCGAATCAGGACTTTCCTGGCCCAGTATCATTCGGAATAAGGTTGTCTTTCCATGACCATTGCGTCCAATCACACCGACTTTTTCTCTGTTGTTGATTTTGAATGATATTTCATCCAGAAGCAAACGGGCTCCATATCCTTTGCTGACCTCTTGAAAGGCAATCATATCGTCCTCTTTTGATTTTTTTTGGAATTTGCAATTTTTTGAAAGGCTTTGCGCCTGTCTATCACTATTTTGGCAAGCTGAAAAACGTTTTTTCTGTTTGCCAAAGAAAGCCAAATTCTTATAATGGAATACAGTTTTTATAATAGAAAACATATAAAGCAAACATTGCATTATACCAAAAAGGAACAAAAATTTATGAAAAAAATATTTCTTCTGATATTTCTGTTTGCTGTAGTGGCAGGCTTTAGCAGTTGCAAGACTCGAATCATTGGCCTGGAACATGATCCGGCTTTCAATTACAAAACAATGTCCCAAAATCGATTTGCCATAGCAGGAGTGACTGACCCCAGGGATAGTTATTGGTTTAGAGAAAATCGGGTGATGTATGGCGAATTGATGCGGGAATCATTCCTGAAAAAAAGAAAAAAAATGCGGTTGCTGGATGTGAGCGCGGTGAAGAATTTTCTGGGCACGGACAATTATCTGCGCCTTGTTAAGCAATACGGCAGTTTTGGCATACTCAATCCAGAGGATATATCTTTGTTGGCCGCGAAGCTGCCCGGCACAAGATACTTGGTTGTCGCGCGCGTCAATTATCATAAGCTAAGACAATGGCGGCGCGTGGAAGATATCAAAGAAGAACTAAGCGAAGAGGATAAAAAAAACGAAAAAGTGCCGGAAGTGATTGGTCAGCGTATTGTGAAAGAAATCGAACGGGAAATGTCTGTCACTCTGCGAATTTATGATTTGCAGCTCAAAAAAAATGTCTGGGGCGGCACTATTGTGAAAAAGAAATCCACGGAAGCCAATTATGAAGAAAATGATTCTGGAAATTATGTAAAAACCAAAAATGTTTTGGTAAATATTTTTGCCAACGCGATGATCGAATCAATCCGTGATAAAAATAAGTCGCGCGAACAAAAAACAGATGATCAAAAATATCCCTGGCCAAAAGTCCCGTCCAGGGAAAAATTGTTGCGCGTCATTTTTACCGGATTTGCGGAAAATTTGCCGGATGAATAGACGATGAGTAAATGATAAATAGAAAATAAACAGAAAATGAACCACAAAAAACTATTTTTCAACAACAATCAAAAAAGTAGATTTGTTTTGTATTTGCTTTTTGTTTTATTGATTTTCAGCCTGTACTAAAGCAAATTGTGCGATGGATATAACCACTTATATAAGGATTCAACAGCACATTGACTGGGGGCTACGCTTGCAATGCGACATAATGATCCTGCTAATGAGAAGCAAGCTTTTTGAAAAAAAAAACAAATATGATTATTCTCTCTTCGGAGCGTTTTTTTACCTTTGCTATTGTTATTTTTTTGGAGCAAAAAGTTTTTTTTTGCTTGACGAACAGGAAGGCAATGAAAAAAAAGACGCTTCAAGCAAGGGAGCCGCTAGCTCAGTCGGTAGAGCAACTGCCTTTTAAGCAGTGGGTCCAGGGTT
>CAZCVM010000137.1:0-6463 GCA_964501965.1 uncultured Leptospiraceae bacterium
AAAAAACTAGGCCATGACGTCCGTATTGTCACTCCAAGGTACTACATTGTGGACAAGAAGAAATTTGATTTGGTACACCACAAGGCTCCTTTAGGCGTACCGCTGGGCTGGGGTGAAAAATGGGCTGGTATCTGGCAGGGCCATTTGGGCAAAGGTCGACACAAAGTGCCGGTATATTTTTTGGATCATGAAGGATTTTTTGGCCGTGTTGGGTTGTACAATGACGAACGGGGCGAAGGATTCTCGGACAATTTGGAACGATTTACTTTTCTATCACGGGGGGCCTTGCAATTAGCCAAATTCCTGGCATTCGAGCCAGATATAATCCATGCCAATGATTGGCAAACAGCTATTCTTCCGATGTATCTCAACACATGGGAACGCAATTCTTTTCTGGGTAAAGCTGCGTCCATACTCACTATCCACAATATGGCTTACCAAGGCAGCTTTGATAAAAACCAAATCTTTCATACCCAAATTGGCTGGGAACATTTTCATTACCTGGGACTCGAACACCAGGACAAGCTCAATCTACTCAAGGCAGGCATTTACCATGCCACAAAAATCAACACTGTCAGTCCTACCTATGCAAATGAAATTCAAACTTTGGAAGGCGGCTATGGCCTGGATGGTGCATTGCGTGACCGAAGCAAAGATATCAGTGGCATTGTGAACGGTATCGATTACCATATTTGGAATCCAGATAAAGACCCATATTTAGCCAAAAGCTTCCACAAAAAAGATATATCCGGCAAATCCGAATGCAAAGCAGATTTACAAAAATCATTTGGCCTGACAGTCCGGGAAAATGTACCCATCATAGGAATCGTCTCACGGCTAGCTTGGCAAAAAGGGATCGATGTACTTGCCGCAGCCATCGAAAAAATACTGACACTTGACATTCAATTTATTTTGCTGGGAACAGGAGAACCATGGGCCCATTTCTTTTTTGGCGATTTACCACGCAGGTATCCAAAGAAAGCCGGAGTATATATTGGATTTGATCAGTCCCTGGCCCACAAAATTGAAGCTGGCGCGGATCTATTTCTTATGCCAAGCAGATTTGAGCCTTGCGGACTCAACCAGATGTATAGCCAGAGATATGGCACTTTGCCTATTGTGCGCCGGACCGGCGGTCTTTCCGACACTGTCATCAATTTCCAAGAATCATCAAACATAAAAAATGAAACCGGTACTGGTTTTATTTTTGACAATTTAACACCAGAAGCTTTATTTGATACTGTGGGTTGGGCAGTATACACATTCTACAACAAACCCAAGCACTTTATGAAAATGCGGCAAAACGCAATGAGTCAGGATTTTTCCTGGGAAGTATCCGCACTAAAATACCAGGAATTGTATTTGCAAAGCATTGAGTGCCGCCTTGAAAACCAAAATAAAAGCATAGACAAAAACAAATAAAAATGGTTTTCTATAAATAGCATTGAAAATAGCACTGAAAATAAAATAAAAATAACACGGATGACACTATGAAACAAAATATTATTGGTACATCAGTATTTCTGGGGTTTTTGTGGATTACTCATTTTTTCAATTCTATTTTTCAAGGTTCTTTGAATGATTTTGGCATTTTGCCCAGGACGATTTCCGGACTTAGCGGCATTGTTTTCGCTCCATTTTTGCACGGCAATCTCATGCACCTTATAAGCAATAGTTTACCCATTTTTATACTAACATTGACACTTTTTGTTTTTTATCCGCGTTTGGGTATTATTGTGTGGGTATTGATCGCAGTTTTAAGCGGTGCGCTTGTCTGGCTATTGGCCCGAGGCAATGCTGTGCATATTGGTGCCAGCGGCGTCATTTATGGTCTGACATCTTTTCTTATTGCCAGCGGTATTTTTCGGCGTAATGTCAAGGCATTGCTTATCGCAATTGTGATTTTCTTTTTGTATGGTGGAATCATTTGGGGCGTAATGCCGACTGTGCCCGGAGTTTCCTGGGAAGCGCATTTGTTTGGTTTTTTAATAGGTATTTATCTAGCGTATTTGTTTCGCAATTCCAAAGCCAGTAATGATGACACACAAACTCAGGAATCAACAAATCCATAAACTAAATCAAAATGGGCTGGGTATAAATACAAAAGAAACAGCAATTTGATTGCCGTTTCTTTTTGAAACTAGCCATTCAGGTCATTTACCTTATCATTGCGTATTTCTATCATTATTTTATCTTTATTTTATCATTTTTAAATTTATGATTTTTAAGATTTATTTTTCTTTAACAATTGAATTTCTTTTTCCAGTTCAACAATTTTATCCCTCAAGGCTTCCAATTCCTGGCCTTTAGTGATCTTTTCCAGCAATTCTTCAGCTCCTTCTTTTTGGGTTAAAATTATTTCTGACGCCAGTGTATAACTCAACTCTCCCAAACGAATAAAAGAATTGGCAACAGTATCCACATCCACCCTGCCTTCCTTTACCAAAATATTGACGGATTGAGAAATGGCGTCCCCAACTTGATTAATGGCAGCCAACAGTTCCTGACTACGATTTTGAATGATTTCTTGCAATGCCATGATTACCTCCATTTTTGATTTTTTTGTACCGAAAAAAATGTTTTTCTGGCAAAAAAAATGTATTTTCAATTCTTTGCATAAAAAACAAATCAATTAAGAAAAACTAAATGAAAATTTGCAAGAATTTTATTTCGTTTTTGCAAAAAGGGAGCTTAAATGAACCAAAAAAACAATGTTCAGCTAAAATCCGAAACCGGTGCTATGCTAATGAACCTGGAAGCTTTTCATCGGGACGGCCAAAAAATGATTATTGAGGGCACAGTAGTTGGTTCCTGGAAATCCAAAATCTATGTTGATTACGAAGATGCTTGGCTCATGTTTCGTAAACTTATGACCAAAGAAATGATTTTGTATACCCTGTTAGTTCCTATCTGGCTAATGAAAAAGAAATGGCAAAAATGGCGCAAAAAATAAAGATTTATTTTTTGCGCGTAAATGCATCCAATTTTTTACTGATTTCTTTTGCGATTTCATCTATGTGCAAAAATATATCCGGAGCGTTTTCCGCTTTCACCATAGGCAATTTCAAATTTTTATTCTTATTCAGTACATAGATTTCTGGATATATAGTCACTGAATTTTCCTGCACATCAAATTGGCCATGAATCAAAATTTCTGTGCCTGTGACTTCACAAAAACGCTGCAATCTGCCCTGATCTACATCAGATAAATACGAACCCCATTTATCCCTGGGCACAAGTTTATAAACATAACCCGTATCCCGCATAGAAGTGTGCAATGCGTCAGGAATAGAACGGCCCCAAAAAGCATAATCTGTTTTGTTTTTCGGAGAAAAATTCACAAACGCGACATTAGGATTCACTTCCTTACTTGGATCCCAATTTATATCAATGACTCGCACATCAGTGCGCCGATTTCTGGAATCTTGCGGCGGCAAGCCCGGCAATGGTTGCTGAGGACCAAATCCTTTGATTGCCATACGTTTCGGATAGACCCCTTTACTGGTCAAATATTTCTTTACAGAATAAGCGCGGTTTTCTGAAATTCGCACTGCCGCGTTAATTATATGTTGCGGCATATTTCCACCAAATGAAGATGTATGACCTTCCAGACGAATCCGAAGACGCGGATTTTTTTTGAGTAAACCAGCTATAGCATTGGCTGCCTCATAGGCCTCCGGTTTCATTGCCGAAGAATTGGGCTTAAAAAGGATACCTTTTGCGGTCAATGTTTCACCCACTTTTATCGGACGTAAATAAACACGGATTACTTTCTGATCTTTTTGCAGCTCATCAAAATGATACAAATATCCTTTTTTTTCTATTCGTAAAAAATACTGCGTATCTTGCTGGACAAATAAAAGCTTACCTTTTTCATTTCTTTGAGTTTGGAAAACACGTTTACGCCGAACATCTTTTTTATCCTGCGGGATCAAAGAAACATCTGCGGAAATTTCTCTTTTATTGTCCTTATTGTATACCAAAATCAAAATAGGCTCAATTTGAGCTGTGACATAACCACGCGGAAGTTTTGCTTTGTACAATCCTAAGCCATTTTGAGGTGTATAAAAATATTGGAGCAGATAGGTTGTTTTGCCGGTCGCAATACCTGCCAGTTTTTTTTCATCTCGAAAACTATTGTATTTGGGTCCTAGATTTTCTACTTTTGCGTCAAATACCGGCAAAAAACTTCCATTCAGATGGCCCTTATTTTTTTTTGTTTTTTGCCCGGTTTTATTTTCCGGCGCATCATCCAATTGATCTTTTTTGTAGGAAATTTTGACTGAAAATAAATCAAATCCACCATATCCAGGATGTCCATCTGATGCAAAAAATAAAAAACGTCCATCAGGTGAAACAAATGGAT
Organism: uncultured Leptospiraceae bacterium; assembly: GCA_964501965.1. GTDB lineage: Bacteria > Spirochaetota > DYNZ01 > DYNZ01 > DYNZ01 > CAZCVM01. The sequence goes on from CAZCVM010000137.1 coordinate 4,367, forward strand.
TTATATCATCTCCTTGACTGGAAATAGCCAGACGCATTATCTTGCCTTCCTTGGATTTGTTGGTAAATAACCGCTTAAAATACAAATCATACGGAGCTTTCTCATAATTTTTTTTGCAAGAAACAATTAAAAAATTGGTCTCTGGAGCAATATAGGGACGTTGACAAGATAAACCGCTGGGACTGCCAGACCAGACCAAAGTATTTTTTTGAACGATTTTTTTTCTTTTTGGAACTTCTTTAATGCGCTGGTTCTTATCTTGACTGCTCATGTCCGGATGACTCAAAAAAATCTCTTTCCCTTTATGGAAAAAAAAGAAATTTTTGCCCAAGATCGGAGCAATCCATGACAACGCATGCCATTTTTTTTCTTGATCCGACTGCCATTTTTGAAAAGAAAATGTCGAAACAATAGAGCTATACCATTTCTTTTTTCTTTTGACAAAATAAGCTTTGTTGTCCAAAGAAAAAAGCACATCATCCACTGGCAACGGCACATCGCGCAATACCTTAGAATCAAAAACCCAAAGACTATCACTGCCGTCCCCTTTTTTTTGAGGCAATTGAGAGCTGGCCAAAATTTTGGGTTGAATGGCCCGCAACTGCTGTAAAAGCTCAGGGTTTTCATATTGATACTTGACCAAAAATTGCTGGATTAAAACATTCGCTTTCGAGAACTGATAGCTATACAAATAAGAACGAATTTCATCCAACTCCAGAGCCATCCATTGACTGATTTGTACAAATCTTTGTTTTGCATACATTTTTTTTATTTTGTCAATTGTGGATATAGCTTTATAAAACTTCTCTGCCAGAAAATACACTTTATACATTTTTATTGCGATAGCTGTATTGTCCGGTTCCTTTTTTAGACGGGATTCCAACTGACCCACATACTCTGCTATTCTCTGGTGATCAAAAAAAGGTCTATCGTGCAAATTCAATTGATCGGAAGAAGCCATAGACGTGAAAAAAAATAGAAATAAAAAACCTATAGCACCCCAGTTTTTTTTATTTTTATTTCTATTTCTATTATTTTCACTATTTCTGTCACTGAAATGACTTTTTGAAAAATTAGGTCTTTGTACAATAATTGGAATATTTTTTTTCATAGTTGTTATAAATTTTAAGAAATTTTTCAAAATAAATTTTAAGATTAAGTTTGTTCGATATAGAATCAGCATTAGAAACGAACCTCCAAACCTAATCCAATTTGAGGGAAAAAATCCGGCAACATGGTTTTGGAATGCAATGCCCGTCCCGTAAGCGTGGTTTCCAAAGAATCAGATGGAACCAGATCCCATCGGTTGGGATATTGCGTTGGATAAAACAACAAATGGATATTCGTAAAATCCAGAAACAAATGTCCGCCATTACCCACTTGTAGTTTTCGCTGCAATCGTATATTCAGAAAAAAACCAGGATTCATGCTCAACCAGCCCTCTTTGTCCAAAAACTTCGTTGTCGTAGTACCCGGCAAACTGCTTTGCAAACCCGCATAAATAGAACTGGTCCACAAATTGTTGATAAAATAAAACATGGAAAGTTTGAATATATGCTCGCGATTCAAAATATTGGTTTGATCCGTTGTGGAATTTGAAGAAGCACTGACTGAATTGGATTCATTCGTTGTACTATATACATAAGTATAACTAATTTTGCCGCGCCATTTTTTTCCCTGGAGCTCAGCGGCTATCTCACCGCCCATAGACTCGCCTTTTTGAGAAAAATCAAATATGGTTTGATTTGCAGTGCCAGAAATACTGTCTACGGAATTTGTGGACAGATCTGGATGATTTTTCCAGGATTCGATAAAAAATAAAATTGTAATTGGAAAATCTGTGACAGCGGAACTGCGAGCACCCAATTCTGCTTTGATCTGCTGGCCTAGCTTTGCATCCGAAGTGATTTGCGGATTATTGTAGCTGGCATACCAGCGTGGCTGCCAGGTATTGTGATACATGCCAGCACCGGTATAAATTTTGGTATTTTTTTGCGGATACCAAAAAAACATCGCCACTGGCTCAACTTTGGTTTGTTCTGTGATACGGTAATGCGAAGCACGTACTCCCATATCCCAGCCAAAAACACCCATATC
>CAZCVM010000138.1:0-6463 GCA_964501965.1 uncultured Leptospiraceae bacterium
ATGAAAAAAAGGGAAAAATTAAAAAATTCTCTTTACAGTTTTAGGGGTGCAGTCCACTAAATCTTTTGGCTGCGGTTTAATGTTATTAAAAAGAATTTAAACTAAAGGAGATATTTGTGCGACATTTACAAACTTCTATTAAAGCGGTTGTTACTCGCGGTGATGATTTTGGCTATATAGCATCCTGTTTTGATTTATCTGTGGTAACGCAAGGCAAAGACCTGAATGATATTACAAAAAATTTGCATGAAGCTTTGGAATTGCATCTGCAAGATGAAGATATGGCAGAATTGGGTTTTATTGACAATCCAAGTATTTTAATAACTTATGAATTGGAAAATCTTTATGCCAAAAGCTGAAGCAATTAGCAGGTAGTGACGTTGTAAAAATTTTTAAGAATTATGGATGAGGTTATTGGCCAAAAAGGATCTCATATTAAATTGCGTAAAGATACGGAATCAGGAAAACAGATTCTTACTATTCCAAACCATAAAATTCTTGATAAAGGAACACTCAGGGCGATTGTTCGACAGGCAGGAGCTTTTGTTGGTCTGGATGATTTAAAAAATGACTTTTATACGGAGTAGGCTATGCCAAACAGGGATCTTTAGGAATTATGAAAAGTTGCAAAGTTTTGATAGATTGTTTGTGTATGTTGATCAAGAGCACGATGATATGCGAATGATGTTTTTTAATAAAAAATGAATAAAGAAGCAATCATAGATACAATTAACGAGAATGCGGATGGAGATGAATTTTCTGATTCCAGCGAATTGTCCTTAGCATTATCCTATGCTGATGATCTCAATGATTCGGAAATAGATCATGCGATCATTGATAGAGCTGGAGAATTGACGGAGATTTCTCTCTTTGGAGCTGGCACGACCGATGATACATGGCGGCACAATTTTCCCAGTATCGCACGCGGAGAATGCCCGCTGGAGAAGCTGCCGGACTATGTCCGAGACAGAGCTAAGGAGCTATATTATAACTGATTTTTTTTTAGTACACAAAAAAGCAATATAATATCCGTAAACGGGCTTGCAGGTCATTGGGCTGTAATATGTGGACAAGAAGAAATGCTAGCATAGAGTACGTTTGAGTTTTTTTTCATAAAAAAAATTGTAAAAAAATGATTGCAAAAATTGCTTAATCTAAGAAATTGCGCTGACTTTATTCAAAATCCTCCGCCGGTAAATTGGAATGGAGTATTTGAAATGCTCAAAAAATAAATACATTATTTTTTATTTATTTTTATTCATTTTTTAACGAAACTAGTGTTCATAATATTTATGCGAATAAACGCATCTGGGAAACAGATACAACAGATACAACAGATACAAATTTTATTAAAAAAAATAAGAATTTATGAAAAATAAATAAAAACGCTTGAAATATTAGACATAGTCTTATCTTGATCCAATAGAAAATTAATCTTATAAAAAGGAGACGGCTAGATGGATCAAGTTATTTTAGCTCAAATCCAGTTTGCGGCTACGTCAATTTTTCATTTCTTTTTTGTGCCGTTGACATTGGGTCTTTCCGTATTGCTTGCAGTCATGCAAACTCAATATGTAAGAACTGGTGATGAAAATTATAAAAAAATGACAAAGTTTTGGGGCAAGTTGTTTTTGATCAACTTTGCTATCGGTGTTGTGACCGGAATTGTTCAGGAATTTCAATTTGGAATGAACTGGTCCGAATATTCACGGTTTGTCGGCGATATTTTTGGAGTGCCATTGGCTATTGAGGCATTGATGGCCTTTTATTTGGAATCCACTTTTATTGCTGTTTGGGTTTTTGGCTGGGATAAGCTTTCTAAGAAAGTCCATTTAGCTTCCATTTGGCTGGTGGCCTTGGCTTCCAATCTCTCCGCTTTATGGATATTGATCGCCAATTCCTGGATGCAGCAGCCCACCGGATACAAAATGGCTACTATCAATGGCAAAGAATTGCCGCAATTGGTAGATTTTGGCGCGATATTGTTCAATAGTCATGTATGGCTTCAATTTCCGCATGTACTTTTTGCTGGATTGGGCACAGCGGCATTTTTTATTATGGGTGTGAGCGCGTATCATCTATTGCGCAAACAGCAAATAGAAATTTTTCGCAAATCCATGAATTTGGCTATCATGGTCGCTCTAGTTTCCAGTATAATGGTTGCCACTGTGGGCCATTTTCAGGGTCAGCACGTTGGCCGGACACAGCCCATGAAATTGGCTGCAATGGAAGCACTCTGGCAAAGTGAAAATCCAGCGGGTCTGTCCCTATTTGCCTGGATAAACGAAAAAGATCAGAAAAATAGCTTTGATATCAAACTACCCAATTTTTTGAGTTTCATGGTACATGATTCTTTTACAGGAGAAGTAAAAGGAATAAAAGAAATTCAAAAAGATTATGAAAAAAAATATGGTCCAGGTGATTATATCCCGCCTGTTTTTATCAATTATTGGAGTTTCAGGATTATGGTCGGTATTGGTATGACCATGATTTTTCTGGCTATGCTAGGATTTTTTCTATCGAAAAAAAATAAGCTATTGGATGCGCAATGGTATTTGAAAATATTGCCGTTTTTCTTGCTAGCGCCTTATTTGGCCAATAGCACAGGGTGGATTGTAGCGGAAGTGGGCCGTCAGCCCTGGATAGTACAGGGATTGTTGAAAGTTCAGGATGCTGTTTCGCCTTTTGTTACAGCCGGTGAAGTGGGTCTGACCCTGGTTCTTTATATCTTGCTATACGGTGCTTTGATAACAGTGGATGTATTCCTGTTGATCAAGTATGCCCGTAAAGGCGTGACAGATTAGGAGGTGAAGCATGAATCATGAAGTTTTACAGATTGTATGGTGGGTGTTAATAGTTGTTTTGTTTTCCGGTTTCTTTTTCTTAGAAGGCTTTGATTATGGAGCTGGAATTTTGGCTCCGTTTGTAGCCAAGGATGATACAGAACGGCGCATTGTTTTCAATTCTTTGGGCCCGTTTTGGGATGGCAATGAAGTCTGGATGATAACTGCCGGCGGCGCAATGTTTGCGGCTTTTCCGCATTGGTATGCAACGCTGTTTAGCGGTTTTTATCTGGCATTATTTTTGATGCTTGCGGCCTTGATTATGCGCGGTATTTCTTTTGAATTCCGTAGCAAAATGGAAGGAACAAAATGGCGCAAATTTTGGGATTGGAGTTTGTTTGGAGGCAGTTTTGTGCCTGCGTTATTGTGGGGCGTGGCCTTTGCCAATTTTGTCCGGGGACTCCCGATTAATAGCAATATGGATTATACGGGCGGGTTTTTTCAGCTACTCAATCCTTATGCATTGTTGGCTGGTTTGACCGGACTGGCATTGTTCATTTTGCATGGAGCCAATTATTTGGTTTTGAAAACAGATGGAGAAGTTCTCGCGCGAGCAAAAAAGCAAGCCATTTTGTGGCAAAAAATAGCCTTAGGTCTTGTTGCTCTATTTATAGTTTATAGCGCGGTAGAAACACCTATGTTTGGTACTGGTCTTTTGGGCGGCATTATAGTGATCCTGGCATTGGCTTTGGTTCTGGTTATGATGTTTACCCAAAAATCCGGTCGGGACGGTCTTTCATTTGTGTTTAGCAGTCTGGCCGTAGTCTTTATGTTTTTAGCATTTTTTGTTTCCATATTTCCGAATGTGATGATTTCCACGACAAATACCGCATTCAATCTAACCATAAAGAACGCTTCCAGTAGTGAGTACACATTGAAGGTTATGTTCATTGTGGCCTTGATCTTTACGCCGATCGTTTTGATCTATCAAGGTTGGACATTTTATGTTTTTCGCGCCCGAGTGCGCCGAGATTCTCACCTGGAGTATTAGCCTCGTTTATATTCTAAGAATATTCTGGTTATGGGTGACAAAACGCGGGCTTTGGGACTGTTTGGAAAATATTGGGCATTGTCTTAAGTCTATTTTCTGAATGGTCCAAGCCCGCTTTTTTATTGGATTAATTTTTCCAGGTCTGGATTTTCCAATTGTTTGGTCAGCCATTGGATTTGGGACAATGCTTGTTCTTTATCTTGGAATTCCAGACATATTTGGGTGGTATCTTTCTCATGGTACAAAGGTAGATCGATTTTGACTCCTTTGGGTACGGGATTTTTTTGGAAAAATTCTTGCATTTTCGTATTGTAATCGCCCATTTCTTGATAGCACTGATCATGCCAAAAATCACGGATTTTTTGGACGGGTGTTTTTGATTTTTTGGTTGTTTTCTTATTTGATATTTTGGTTTCTTTTTGAGAAAGTAGCTGATTGATATCATTGAGTAAGTCTGATTCGGTTCTTGTTTTGCGAACCAAATTTTCTCTGGCCAATTGAAATAACGAGCGCACTAGGCTATGAGTAGCCGGATATTGCTGAAAAAAAGAAATCAGTGCAGTGCGCAATGGCATGCCAATACTCAAAGCATTTTCCAGTTCTTTCCATTGAAATTGCTGCTGATGAAAGAAGATTTGTTCTGATTGGGATGTTTTGTCCAGTTGGAGTCCCAGGTTCCAGGTCCATTGTTGGGCAGGAATATGAAATATGGGCAATAGTTGGCGGATAAGGTTGATTTGAGTTGCTTGGTCGATTACATAGTTATTTAAATCATTATTTAAATAACTATGTAAATCATTATTTAAATAACTATGCTTGCCCAAAGTATCCCATGAAAGACCCAAACATTGGCATGCCATCTGAAATGAAAAAGCACTATCAAAAAACAACTGCTGGGCACGGGCAACAATCCGAGCTATCTCGATAATACTCAAAGTGCGCCATTCTTGAATCAGTTGAATCTTCCAAAGCATAAAATGCCAGATAATATTTTTCCATTGCTCCCCAAAATGTTCCTGCCAAACAGAGGTTAATGCCGTTTGTTTCAGTGGCTCATTGTCCGCAAATTCTCCATTAATCTGGTATTGTAAACAAACGATTCGTTGTGTTGGCATTGATTGGCAATGTGCGGTTTTGGTTGGTGTATTGCATTCTGCTGTATGAAAAAACGGAATGTATGGATTTTGGGGATTTTGCTTGCCAAAATGGAATTGAAAAATCCATTGTGTATGTTCTAGTTGACTTATTGTCATAAGCTCGGTAGGCAGCCAGGAAAAAAAATGGGAATCAGTATTTTCTTTGGCTTGACCTAGTATATTTTCTGTGATATCCATTTCGGATATGGCTAGCAAACGCGTGCCAGGTATAGATTTGGGCGGCTGCCAGGCAAAGGGTTGAGCGGTCATATTGTTTATAGTGTTTTATTGGGTCTTTCTGGATACTAGTTTGAAGTTTCGATGATATATTAAGGAAATATTAATGGACACAATAATGCGCTGTGCCTGAAAATCAATCAAAAAATGATTTGATAGATTTTTTAGCCTGTATTCAGGTTTGGCCATGCCCTGGTTTTGCCCTGGTTTTATAAAATGAGTAGTTACAAAAAAATAGAATGGGAAGAAATGAGTTTAGCGGGTTTTGTATGAAAAGAGTAACCAAAAAGAATGTTCGCGGAATAGCAAAAGCTTGGCTTGGGAACGCTAGTTTGCATGTATTTGTATTTTTTATTTTGGCTCATTCATTACAAGCTGGATCATTGGCGGACCGATTGTTTGATTATTCCGGCATGGTGTGGCAGATAAAAGATTTTCCGCAAACATTGAACCAGGCTCACAATTCTATCAAAAAATTTGGGTTCCAAAGTCCCCTTGCTCAATTGGAATTTTTTTATCGGATAAAATACAAAATCAATATTTGGTCTACGAATGAATTGGGGAAAGCTCAAATAGATGGTAGTAGGCCATTGTATTGGGCCAAAGTAAGAAATGTCTGGCTTTTGGCATTGCCTGTTAAAGACCGGGCAAAGCTTGATCTTCTGGTAAGCATGTTGCAAAAACCACTGCGCGTGCAAAAGATATGGCCTTTTTCGTTTAATAAACAGGACGCAAAAATACAGGGTTACCGCAGTCCAAAGGGACATATTTTATTTTTGTATAATGACTATCTGATTGTTTTGTCCGATGAACAAGGCTTGTTTTTTTGGGGTTGGCAAAAACGAGCTGGCAAAAGGGCCGGCAAAAGTCATTTGCGTTTTTTGCGAAAGCTGTCCACACAGCGCATTGTTTCTCCAAAGCAAAGAAAAAAAACAATGGCTAGGATAAAAGTGTGGATAAGTCCTAAGAGTCTGCAATACCATTTTTATTCATTTACTCGTCAAAAGGGATTTTTATTTCATTCCCAGGCTTTGCATGGAATTCGAGCGGATTTTTTCTTTGATAATGTGGTGCGAATGCGGTCGCAGTTTTATTTCAATTTTCAAAACAAAACTGCTTTGTTGCACCATAGTTTATGGAAAAATATCTCCGCCCAACAAAAAAAAGAAGCTTTTTGCGCTCTCACTCAGGACAATCAAACAATCCAGCATTTTTTTTTGCGTTGGGCAGTGCCCTTAAAACAAAACCAAAAAAAA
>CAZCVM010000139.1:0-6453 GCA_964501965.1 uncultured Leptospiraceae bacterium
AGAAAACAGTGTCTTGCTGCACCGCATAGCCAATACCCTAAACTACCTGGATATAAAAAACATCTTAATTGCCTGCGGCACTTGTTTGACTCAACTCGCGACCTATGACCTGGAAAATATTTTTCCAGGATACCAAATGCTCGATGTGCATGAATTTTTAATGGAGAATGGACTGACCTTTCCAGACAACGCGTCCGGTACAAATTATTTGTACCATGATCCCTGTCACTCGCCATTAAAAAAATATCCGGCCCAGCAAGTACTGCAAAAACTTGTTGGCAAAGAAGTTTTGATCTCTGACCGATGCTGCGGCGAGGCTGGTACTTTATCGGTTGCACGGCCTGATATTGCCACGCAAATACGTTTTCGTAAAGAACATGAAATGCGCAAAAATTTCATCCAAATAAATAAAATTGATTTTGCCAAAAAAGGAAATCCACTGATAACAGACAGCCATTACTTCAAAAAAGAAAACAAAAATAGCAAAATATTAACAAGCTGCCCTGCTTGTCTGCAGGGATTGAACCGTTACCGCGACGACCTGGGAGCACGCGCGGCCTATATCGTTGAAGAATTGGCAAATAAAACTTTAGGCAGCCATTGGCAAAAAGAATTTATCGCCCATGCGAAAAACGGCGGTATTGAAAGAGTGTTGCTCTAATATTATTTGATGATCCATTCCGGCCTGATTCATTTTTCAGGCCGGAATATCTATAAACCATAATAACCCGGGTGCATTAATTTTTTATCGGCAGACCAATAGAAGCCATCACTTCTTTGATACTGGATATATCTTTCGGCAAAATCACCTGGGTGTCTTCATTGGCCAACGAGCCGTACTGAGACAAATATTGCTGAGTCAACCGTAACCGCACAGCTTCCTCACCATGGGAACTAGATATGGCATCCGCCAAAACTTCAATAGATGCGGCTGTAGCGTTCGCGATAGTTTCAATTTCTTTGGCTCTACCTTCCGCTTCGTTGATACGCTGCTGTTTGATACCTTCCGATTGATTGACCATTTCTGCTTTACGGCCTTCCGAGCGATTGATCAAACTTTGCTTAGTGCCTTCAGCTTTGGCAACGATAGCTCTTTTTTCGCGTTCCGCGCCCATCTGTTTTTCCATTGCGTCAATAACTGTTTTTGGTGGAGAAATATTTTTGATTTCAAACCGATGAATATTGATTCCCCAAAGTTCGCCCGCTTCCATCAGAGTATAGACTACTTTCCCGTTGATTGTTTCCCGTTCTTCAAAAGTCTGATCCAACTCTAATGTTCCAATAACGGAACGGGTCGTCGTATTGGCCAATTGCCAGGCAGCCAAACGATAATCAGTGACTCCATAAGCAGCGTTTTGGGCATCTTTTACGCTAATGTACAAAACTCCGTCCACTTCAACCCGGACATTGTCCGCAGTAAAACATTCCTGGGGGGGCACATTGATTGTTTCTTCCCGCAAATCCAATTGATAAGCGACTTTATCAATAAAAGGAAATAGAGCGTGAAATCCAGGCCCTAGAGTACTTTTGTATTTGCCAAATCGTTCTACAATATAAGCATGCCGGTTGGGCACGATACGGATAGCTCCAATAAATTTGTATATCAAATAAAGAAAAATTATTCCCCATGCAATTAGATTGAATATTTGATCAAAACCCATAAAAATCTCCTTTCTATTTTAGTGTTAACTGGTTTTTTTAGGACCGGTTTTTTGTGATACTTCTGAAATTCCCTGGAAAAAGCCATGCAAATTGGCTAATTGCGTGGGTACCACTGATACATTGGCTGATTTCAATATCTTGCCAAATTCATCAACAAATTGTTCAATGATTTGCATTTTGATGGCAACATCGCCGCCCGGTTTACGGATCGCCTCGGCAATTTTGCGGATACCGTCCGCGCTTGCCTGCGCAACCAAAGAAATCTCGGCTGCCCGTCCCTCGGATTCATTGATCATTTTTTGTCTTTGTCCTTCAGAGATATTGATATATTCTGTTTTTTCGCCTTCTGAAACATTGATATTGGATTCTTTGTCCGCGGAAGCCAACAGTATTTCCGCCCGTTTTTGCCGTTCTGCTTCCATTTGTTTTTCCAAAGTATTGACAACTTCCGGCGTGGGCGTGATGTCTTTGATTTCATAGCGCAGCATCTTGATTCCCCAGGCATTGGATGCTTTATCTATCTCACGGACAATATTGTCATTCATCGCATCTCTCTCGGAAAAGGTGTCATCCAGCGATAGTTTACCGATTTCCGAACGCATTGTAGTTTGCGCTAAATTGATACTTGCCAGCCGATAATTGCCAATGCCATAGCTCGCTTTTTCCGCGTCTTTGACTTGCAAATACACCAAACCGTCCACTTCCACCTGAATATTGTCTTTGGTAATACAAACTTGCGGCGGAATGTCGAGCACTTGCTCCCGCATTTCCTGGCGGTACGCAGCCTTATCCAAAAATGGTATCATAAAATGAAATCCAGGCTTCAACACCCCGACAAATTTTCCCAATCGTTCTTTTACGATAGCTTCTTTTTCTTCCACAATTAAAAAAGTTTTCATTATTAAGAACAGCACAACCAATATAACTATGGTCACTGTAGTCATCATATAGCAGCCTCCAACATAAATTTTCCTATTTTTTTTCTCATTCTTTTTATTGCAATAAATTTGCGGCAACTAAAAAGAATAAAAAAAAGATTATTCTACGACTGCTTTGTGTCAACGTAAAAAAATCCAATAATAAAAAATTAACCGCGATATATAATGTAGGACATATACACCACAAAAACTACCAAAAAAATGGATGCTTCCAACCTTCCCAACCTATTGCCTTTGCCGGTAAACATGAAAACAAATAGCAAAAAGGAAGTGCCCAACATCACAAGCATATCCTGGTTCAAAGACGCATCATAATAGGAAGGATGAATCGAAGCACTCATTCCCAAAATCAACAAAACATTGAAAATATTGGACCCAACCACATTGCCGATCGCGATATCTGTTTTGCCTTTGAATGACGCTACCGCAGAAGTCGCCAATTCTGGCAAAGAAGTGCCAGCAGCAACCACTGTGAGTCCGATCAATTTTTCTGATACACCAAAAGTTTTGGCCAGTTTAACAGAATTGTTTACCACCATTTCTCCGCCAAATAATAATCCAGCCATGCCGCCGACAATGTAAACTGCCATCAGCCAACCAGCCATCGGCTTAATCGTCTCTTCTGGAATGAAATTTTCTTTGGACAAAGCGTAGACATAACCCAAAAATATCAGAAAAAAAGACAACAACACTATACCATCACCGCGCGACAAAATATCGCGTTTATTGCTTATATCAAAAAAACTATCATTGACCAGAATATACAATATAACGGAAACCAACAACATAAAAGGTATTTCCCGATACACAGTACCCCGCCCCACTTCCAACGGTGCGATAAGGCCGGCTACACCCAATACCAAAAGCACATTGAACAAATTGGAGCCAATAACATTGCCAAATACCAGGCCATTGGATTTTTCCAATGCGGAAATAACATTTACCACTAGTTCGGGTGCTGAAGTACCAAATGAAATAATCGTCAAACCAATCACCAGCTCGGAAATATTCATTTTTTTGGCCAAACTGGAAGCTCCTTCGACCATAAAATCCGCGCCTTTTATTAGTAAAACAAACCCCACAAGAAGCAATAGAACCTGCCACAATTCTGCCATACACATTCCTTTAAAAAAGTAGTTGCCAAAAAACAAAACTATTTCTTTTTCTACTCATATAAATTTTGTTAGATGTTTATTTTTATTTTTTCTTGTCAATATATAAAATATAAACAATAGAAACAACGCAAGTAACTATTATCGTATCATAATCATAATAAAAAGAACAAACTTAAATAAAAACAAACTTAAAAAAGAAAAATAAAAAAAAGGAGTCTCCCGTGTCAAACACAAGAAAATTTTTACTAAATGATTTGGATTTGCCCCGTACCTGGTACAATATCATGCATGATCTACCGCAACCGATAGATCCGCCATTGCATCCTGGAACCAAACAGCCCGCAGGGCCAGAGGACTTAAAACCCATCTTTCCCATGGGTTTGATAGAACAGGAAATGGCCGCAGATCAAGAAATTCCCATCCCTCCAGAGGTATTGGACGCTTATGCTTTATGGCGGCCGACTCCTTTGCATCGGGCTTTGAATTTGGAAAAAGCTTTGGGTACGCCAGCCAAAATTTACTATAAAAATGAAAGCGTATCACCAGCAGGAAGCCATAAGCCCAATACAGCAGTAGCGCAAGCTTATTACAATGTCAAAGAAGGTGTCCGCCGGTTGGCCACAGAAACCGGAGCTGGCCAATGGGGTAGCGCATTGTCTTTTGCCTCCACCCTATTCAAAATCGAAGTCCAAGTTTATATGGTAAAAGTCAGCTTTGAACAAAAACCATATCGGAAATTTCTCATGGAAAGCTGGGGCGGTAAATGTATTGCTTCCCCCAGTGACCAAACCAATGCCGGCCGGTTTGCATTGGAACAAAATCCTGATACTCCCGGCTCTTTAGGATTGGCTATTTCTGAAGCAGTAGAAGACGCCGCCAGTAGAGAAGACACCAATTATTCCCTGGGTTCTGTTCTCAATCATGTGGTATTGCACCAAAGCGTAGTAGGACAAGAAGCAAAAAAACAAATGGAAATGGCTGGTGATTATCCAGATATTGTTATCGGCTGCGCCGGCGGTGGCAGCAATTTTGCGGGAATAGCAACTCCGTTTGCCCGCGATAAAATCAATGGCAAAAATATTGACATTTTGGCTGTGGAACCCACATCTTGTCCAACATTGACCAAAGGTCGGTTTGCCTATGACTTTGGTGATGTGGCCATGCTCACACCATTACTCAAAATGCATACTCTGGGCCATGGATTTATCCCGCCATCGATTCACGCGGGCGGTTTGCGCTACCACGGAATGGCCCCTATTGTCAGCGGCATGTTGAAACAAGGAATCATCGACGCTGCTGCTTATCCTCAAAACAGTACTTTTGAAGCAGGCATACTTTTCGCACGCACAGAAGGTATCTTACCCGCGCCGGAAAGCACTCATGCTATCAAAGCGGCCATTGACGCAGCGATAAAGGCCAAAGAAGAAGGCAAAGAAAGAGTCATTTTGTTCAATCTTTCCGGTCACGGACATTTTGATTTGGCTTCCTATGACAAGTATTTGGGCGAACAGTTAACGGATTATGAATATCCAGACCATGAAATAGAACGCGCAATGGCAGAATTGCCCCAGGTTTGAAATAGCAATTTGAAATTGCACAAATTAAAATTGCAACAGAAAGTAACGACCCATCCATATCAGGCTGTTTTTTATTCTCATAAAAACAGCCTGATATTATTTGATAAAAAAAATAGCACAATCAAACAACGATTCTTTTTTCTAAGGATTCTCTATGACGGCGCAATGTCATAATTTCCTGAAGCACTCCCTGCAATTGGCCCTTCATACTTGAAACATGGCAAGTAGAAATGGGATCATTTTGTTTGTTATCCTCTGATTCTGACTCAGATATATCAGAATTTTGCGGGGCAGAGACCAATTGGGATTGTATAGCAGATGCATTGTCTGAATAGACGGACTGATGAGACACAGTATGATATTGTTGTCTTTTTTTGTATCTCTCTCGCCTTGACTCCATTTCCTGGCGCGCGTTATTGGAAACAACTTCCAATTTGCTCAATGCTCGCTCAATATCACTGGCAATATTTTGTTCCATTGTAAACTCCTCTATACATTGCGATATGGCTTTCGATTTTATGACTGTTTCAAGCATAAAAACCAAGCCCTACCCATGGCTTTATCATCGTCCAAAACAAAATTTTTTTTTATTTTTATATGGTAAAATCTTCAAAAAATAACATTGCCAGTGTTGACGATCTATGGTATATTGTAACCAAACATTTAGACATACTTTGTAATGTCTGAATAACGAAGATTATCGCTAAGAACGAGGTGAAAATATGAGACGATTTATGATTCCAAGAACCGCTCACTGTTGTGATGGGTCCTAACTTTGGTCCTGGGCATGACCTTAAACTGCTCTTTTCATTAAAATTTTACCCCCCCCTCTGTGTCAATGTGGAATGAGTGTTTTTATTGAATATATCAATTTCGTTTATACTTTTATTTGAATGTTCAACAAGATAATTATTTTGATTAGGTTGGCGGTGGTTTTAGCAATTAAGGTTTTAGGTCTTATTTCAGCCAGTGTTTTAATCTCTGTAATTATTGTTTTTTTAGGACTACTTATCTCATATTATTTACATTTCTCTACTGGTCCCGCTATTGTTCTTCTGGGCACTAGTTTTTTTTAAGTCTTTTATTTAAGAAAGACTAATATATCTTGATAAACGCCATAGAGCAGAGCTAAAGCTGAAAAAACAAAAATAGCAATATAAT
>CAZCVM010000140.1:0-6445 GCA_964501965.1 uncultured Leptospiraceae bacterium
GGCAAAGCAGCTATGTCCATGGTAAATGAAGTGCGCCGCCAATTCAAAGAAATACCGGGCATCATGGAAGGCACAGGCAAACCAGATTACCAATCTTGCGTGGATATATCTACCAAAGGCGCATTGCGTGAAATGATCGCACCGACCATTCTGGCTTTGACAACTCCGATTATTGTGGGAATTATTCTCGGCCCGGAAGGCGTAATGGCGATGCTGGCTGGTACTATGGTTTCCGGATTTGTACTTGCTGTAATGATGGCCAATGCTGGCGGTTCCTGGGACAACGCAAAAAAATACATCGAAGGCGGTCAACATGGCGGCAAAGGATCAGAAGCACACAAAGCTGCTGTCGTTGGCGATACAGTGGGTGATCCATTCAAAGATACTTCTGGACCATCCATAAACATTTTGATCAAATTGATGAGTGTTGTCAGCATTGTTTTCGCGCTGACTCTATTGAAAATCTACAAAGATTTCTTCCAAAATCTTTTTTAGTATCGCATATTAACTTTCATTCCAAAAGGGGCTTTACAAAGCCCCTTTTTTGTTTGCCAATCCGCTGCCGCTCAAAAATAAAAAATATTAAAAAAAAATAAATATTACTTGTCATTTTACAATAAAAAATATTTACAATTTAACAATGATAATAATGATAGTGTTTTCTTTATATACATATCATTTCATTGAGTTATCTTATCGTATCTATACGCAAATCTCAGATAATCTATGACCAATGATTTAACAATTAAGGAGATGACCATGCATTTTTCTTCTATTTTTGGGGCGGTTTTTTTGATGGTTGCTTTATTGACTTCTTTCAACCTAACAGCAAACCAAGCACCTCCGGGCTATGAACCAGATGATACGAAAACACAAATCAATGAATCCATCATCAATTCGCGGGACAATGCATTTCTCAATTCTTTAGGCGGAGTGCAAATCAAAGAAAAAAAACAAGGCAAATTGTCCGCGCGCGGACTCAATCTTGGTTCATCCGAAGAAAAATTTTTTGTTTATGTCAACAAAAAATTTGAGATCAAAGCAGACGCGGACAAACGCAGCAAAAAATACATTACCACAGTGCAACCACCGGACAAAGTAGAATTGCTTTACTATCTGGATGATCATGGCGGTACCCAAAATTCGGATCAATTGCAATGGGCCAAAATCCGCACCCAAAAAGGCCAGGAAGGTTTCATTCCTTCTGCGTACATTCAACGCTTCAAACCCAATGTCAAATACTACCGGCGAGATATTTATGTCAAAGAACCAAAAAAATATTTTGTCAATACCCATTCATTGAATATGCGGGATGCGCCCACCTTGAGCGGTTATCCATTGGGCAGTTTGACGATGAACGAAGAAGTACTGGTGACCCGATACAGCGACAACCAGGACTATGTGGACGGCAATTATGCGCGGTGGGCATACGTACAAACACAGGGCAGCTATGGCTATGCCCAGGAAGGCTGGGTTTTCTCCAGTTATTTGTCTGAAAATAAAATCATTCCCGGTCAACAAGGCCCGCAGGATGATCCCAACCACATTTTATCCGGGTCCAGCAAATATGTCAAAGCTCGTTTGCTCCATATACGGGATGAACCCAGTAAAAACGGCATCATCATTGGCACGACCAAGCATGGAAACCAGGTTTCCATCCTGGAAAGAAAAAAGGCGATGATCTCCATTGCGGGTATGCGCTCTATTTGGGTCAAAATCCAAAGCGACAATACTACTGGCTGGGTCTTTGGGGCGTTTTTGAGCACCAATGCCAACTCCTATGTTGCCAATGACTATATTGATAAACCTTTTCAAAATCCTCTGGGAGACGGCAATGGCCGCGTTACTTCCCCATTTGGCCGTCGATTGCATCCGGTATCCAAAAGACCAAGCATGCACATTGGCATTGATTTGGCCGCATACCAGGGGCATCCGATCTATGCAGTGGGTGACGGCAAAATATACACGCTTCGCAACACTGGTCGGCTGGGATACGGCAAGTATATTGTGATACAACATGACAATGAACTATACACATTGTACGGCCACCAATTGAAACACAATGTACGTTCCGGACAAAGAGTCAAAGCAGGCGATATCATCGGCTATGTTGGCAATACAGGCACATCTACTGGCCCGCATTTGCATTTTGAAGTACGTTCCAGTCCCAATTCTTCCACTGCGTTAGATCCAGCCAACTTTTTTGTCATTCCATAAAATCAATATTATACGAAAAATACAGTTAGCGTAGAAAGACTATCCATGAAAAATCCATCTAAAATCCCTGTACCAAACAAATTCTTTTTCAATCGCCTGGTTGTGAGCAAAAAACTTTTGTTCTTTGTGCTTTTCATGCCATTATTTCTTTTTTTGTCCATGCCGCAATTGGTTCATAGTCAGGACACTCAACAGGAACTCTGGCAAGCCATTAACAAAAAGTCCCTGGCTGCGGTTACCAAAGCAATTGGCTATGGAGCTGATATCAATGCTCAAGATAGTCAAGGTCGCACAGCTATTATGCTGGCTGCACAGGCTGCCAACTGGAAAATTTACCAATACATCCTAAAACGCAACCCTGATCTCACCATACGAGACCGACAGGGCAATTATCTGGCGCATTATCTGGCTCAGGGCAGCAATTTTTATTTTGTGCGGGATGCGGTCAAAGCCAATATGGATTTTACTCTAAAGAATAATGCCGGTGACACTCCGGTTATTTTGGCAATCCAAAACAAGCAATACCGCAATTTGAGCTATCTGGTATCCGCGAAAGCGGCTTTGGATACTCCGGGCAAGGACGGTTTGCCGCCTATATGGATAGCAGCAAATATGGGCTTAAAAAAATATGTCAAGCTATTGTTGACAGCTAATGTGGATGTGAATAGTAAAAACCGGCAAAACCAAACACTGCTCCATGCCGCAGCCCAGCACAATGATTTTGCCACCGCAAAAACACTGATCGCGCAAAAAATTGATGTCAATGCCCGTGACCAGCAAGGCAAAACAGCATTAATCCTGGCAGCAGAAAACAACCACAAATGGCTCATCAAATTGCTGCTGGATTCCGGTGCTGATACGACAATAAAAGACAATTTGTCCCGAACAGTGATACACTATTTGGCCCAGGGAAGTTATCCGAATTTTATCGCATTGGCAAAAAAACAAGGTGCTTTGTTGGATGTCAAAGACCGTGAAGGCAATACACCATTGCTATTGGCCATTGCAGCGGACAAACATCCAGCCGCACTTTATTTGCTAAAAAATGGAGCCAACCCCAATATACTAGACAGCTCAAAGCATCATCCGGTTTTTCTGGCCTATCGCAAAAATGCCTGGAAAATACTCGAATACCTTTTTCAGTACAAAGCAAATCCAAATGTCTCCACTGATCAAGGACAAAGCGTATTTATAGAAATATTGACCAAAGACAAAGTAAAATGGCGCAATTATTATGCAAAATTGTTTTTGGAAAATGGAGCAAATCCAAACCAAAAAGACCGGCAAGGCAATACGGCCCTCAATATTGCTTTGGATAAAAACTACGCGAAAATCATTGGCTATTTACTGAATGCCAAAGCAGACACCAATTTGGCTTCCCAAAATGGGCAAAAACCCATAGAAATGGCGGTACTCAAAGCATACCATTGGCATATTGCGAACTTTGTCAAAGCCGGTGCTGACGTAAACACTGTCAACAAAGAAGGAAAAAGCCTATTGCAAGTGGCCAATGAATTGATATTGCAAAAAATGAATCAATATAGATGGAAAACTTTTATCGAATTGATTAACAATGGAGCCAATGTCAATGTCCAAACCAGCTTCCAAAAATCTTTGTTATTGACCCATATAGAAAAAGGCTGGCTCAGCTCGGTCAGTCTTATTCTCGAAAAAGGTGGCAATATCCATGACAAAGACCAGGATGGAAACGGACCGCTGCATTTAGCAGCCATGAGCGGCAATACCAAAGTAATGGCAACTGTTTTGGAAAAGATAACCCAAATCAATGCCAAAGGCAAAAATGGCTACACTCCCCTGCTTTTTGCAGTAAAAAACGCGCATTACCAGGCTACGGCCTTGCTCCTTAGCAAAGGAGCCAACATTGATCATCGCGCCAATACCGGAGAAACCGCTTTGGACATAGCAGTCAGCTCTCTCAATAAATCCATAGCTCAATTGCTGATCAACAAAGGAGCCAGTGTCAAAGGTGTGAACGGCTATGGCAATTCCGTTCTTATGGAAACCATTAAGTCCGCATTCAAGCCCAACAAAAAGGTATTGGCCATTATTCAAATGCTTTTGGCGGGCAAAGCAGATATCAATTTTATGAATAAGTACGGCAATACCGCGTTGACTTATGCTATTGCCAAAAAAAGTCCAGAACTCGTGGACCTACTCTTGAAAAAAGGTGCCAATCCAAACCTGAAAGATAAAAACGGCTACAAT
The DNA here is from genome assembly GCA_964501965.1 of uncultured Leptospiraceae bacterium. Lineage (GTDB taxonomy): Bacteria > Spirochaetota > DYNZ01 > DYNZ01 > DYNZ01 > CAZCVM01. The sequence goes on from CAZCVM010000140.1 coordinate 4,444, forward strand.
GCCATGCACAAAACAATTTATAGCGCATTGTACGGACGCCTGAAAAATGATGAACTCGTCCAAATCGTGGAATCTCTCATCTTGTATGGTGCCCAAATCAACGCAAAGGATAATAATGGCAGCACTCCTCTGATCCAGGCTGCTAAAGGTGGTCCAGGCAGAGACGCAAATGCCGCGTTTCAAGCGATGGAAATCCTCATTAATTACAGTGTGGATATTTCTTTGCGGGACAACGATGGCCAGGATGCCTTGGCCTATGCTAGACAGCAAAACAATACTGCCATGGTCCATCTTTTGAGCAAAGACCAGGAAAATTTGAGCTTTGCCAGCGGCTTTGTTGTCTCCCAACTTGGTTCTGGGATAGAAAAACTGGACATGTACATAGATGATCAAAACAGTGTTTATTTGCTCTTGAAACAAGGCCAGCAAATATCCATACGCAAATACAATGCCTCTGGTTCGCTATTGTGGCAAAAGAAAATCCAGGACGGCAAACGCATAGCAGTGAGTCCAGACAAATCCATTTATACATTGTCAGCCGCTCCCGGGGAAATCAATAACCGCGTGGACCGCCGCTGCAAAAAAGGCTCCAATCTGGTTGTTACTTTGCGCAAATACGACAGCTCTGGCAATGAATTGTGGAGCCAAACCAATGGTTCCTATGGGGCTTGCCAGAAAACAGATGTGTATGATTTGGTAGTGCATGATGACGGCACTGTGTACATTGGCTTTACGTACAAAGCACCGAACAACAATTTTTTCTATGATTACAATGCGGAGGGCAAACGCGAAAAAAAAGGAGCCAATGTCTGGGGGGACTGGAATAGAATGAAATTGAACCGCGAAGGTGGGATAATCTATTTGTACGGCGGCAATACGTTGTTCAGGTACAATGTGAAAGGCTATAAAAAAGGCGTTTACAAATTGCGGCCCGCCCAGTCTGTGACCCATTATACGATTGATTCGGATGCGGATGATAAAAAAAACGAAAAATACTATGGCACTGGTATTGTCAAAAATGAAAAACAGATTGGGTTTTGGATTGGCAAGTTCAATTATTGGGGCAGCCCGGAATGGACCCGTCACCTGGGTTCACACAAAAAAGACAAGCCTCGCTTTGTTGCTGTCAGTTCCGACAACTATTTTTATGTGGTTGGTACCACAACTGGATCCATGCATGGCAATCAAAACGCGGGCCGGGAAGACATTTTTATCATTAAAATGGACAAAAACGGCACAAGACAGTGGACCAGACAAGTCGGCTCCACTGGCATAGACCAGCCTTTGGACGCTAGAACCGACAAACAGGGCAATATTGTGGTCATTGGTCAGTTTGCCGGCGCATTCCAGGGCAATGCCTCTGGTACAGTGCTATTTAAAATGAATAATCGTGGCCAATTGATGCGCTAACCGGCAAAAAAAAATCCTATTGGGAAACTGGTAAATGGTTCTAAATATTCCAAAGATCAAAAAGAAAACTACAAATCTCCTGCCCGGCTTGCGCCAGCTTGGCTGGATTGTATTGATAGCAGGGCTTTGGGCGCATATTTCCTGTGGCCCCCGCGATAAACTGCAATTTGTGTATCCATCAAAAGTAGAAGTAAGCTCCTCCAGATTGCTTTCACCGGATTCGCCGTATTATTCTTTGGCGTTGTTTGATCACAAAAAAAATAGTCCCTGGATCAGTGGTGACAGCCTCAAACATGGCTATGAGTACCATGTCTTCCCATTTGAACAAATTGAGTTGCAAACGATCCGGCTATTCAATGGATTTGCCGCGCAAAAACTCAATGTCAACGAAATACAGCAATGTGACAAATGGCGGGAATGGGAAAAATACAAAAACAATTATTATTATAGAAATAAATACCCTGAAATTCGCTATCCCAAGCATTGCCTATACGAGGACAGTCCCCAAGATTATTCCCGTGTCCAAAAACTGGAAATCCGCATCCGATTTGCCGATGGTACCACCAAAATGATCCACAAAAAAAATCTGCCT
>CAZCVM010000141.1:0-6439 GCA_964501965.1 uncultured Leptospiraceae bacterium
GGCAAATCCACTCTATTGCGGATCATTGCCGGGCTCATTGCTCCCAGTTCTGGAAAATGCCGCATGGACAATATCGATACCTATCCGACAAAGCCAATTCACCGAATAAAAATAAAACAGAAAATCGGCTTTTTAATGGGTTCTGATATGGGACTATACGGACGTTTAACTGCTTATGAAAACATTCAATATTTCGCTGATTTGCAAGGCCTAAGCCAAGCCTTTTTTGAAAAACAAATAGCATATTTTGTCCAAATGCTAAATATGCAGGATTATCTACACAAAAAATGCGGCCAATTTTCTTTTGGCATGCGTCAAAAAACAGCCATTGCCAGGGCATTCATTCACAATCCAGACATCATATTGCTCGATGAACCAACTACAGGCCTGGATTTATCAGCCTCATTCACAATGCATCAATTTATCAAAAACGCTCAAAAACAAAATAAAACCATTATTTTTTCTTCTCATAGAATGGACGAAATATATAGATTGGGACAACGAATCATTGTTTTGCGTCAAGGGACTATATTTTTTGACGATACAGCAAAAATTTTTAGAAAAAAAAGAATTTTGAGACAACTAATGACCTGACGTTTTATTAATTACAGCAAATTGTACGAATGATATACTACAAACAGACATGAAACAAATAAAAATCATTGCATTCAAGGAAATCAAAGATATTTTTCGGGACAAAAGGACCATTGTTTTGTCCATTCTCATTCCATGGCTTCTTTTTCCGGCCATTTTTTATTTGATGAATACCAACTTAAAAACAACAACTGCTCAAAACAAAAAATACCGCAGTGCCTTGGTCACACCGCCGGAAATATCGATCAATTATAAATCCAAGTCCCAAAACAATAATATTCAGTTCCTGCATTTGCAACAATTGTTGCGGCACGAGAAAATCACTATGCTTTCCATAACAAATCCAGCCGCTGATCTTAAAAAAGGACAAATCGATCTAGTACTTCGGTATCACAAACCAAAGCCAAACGATGCAAAAAAATATCCGCAAATCTTGCTTCAATACAACAATACCAACATGAAATCCATTTTCTGTGTGGATTTTGTTGCAACATTGCTGCAAAAAAAACAGCAAAACATACCGGTCAATCCAGTCTTTACCATAAAAAAAACTTCCATCTTTTCCCCGGCTTTGGGTAATGGCCATATTGTTTTATCCATATTGCTCCCTGCTTTGCTTTTTCTTTTCAGTGTTTCTACTACCATGGCCACAGCAGCTGATTTATCTTCGGGCGAAAAAGAAAGAAATACGCTGGAATCTTTATTAATGAACCCTATAGCCCCAAGTAAAATATTAATCGGCAAGATTGTTGCCACAAGCATTATCGGCATCATAGGCGTTACATCTTTTTTTGCAGGCATATATTTATCTTACAAAATCAATCCCCATTTTTTTAGTCAATCTGATATGGCTGTCAAACTCAGTCCATTAGCAGCGAGCATCATACTTGGCTTTGCTCTGATTGTAATACTCATTTCAGCCATTTTGGAGCTAACCATTGGCGTATTCGCAAAAACCACTCGAGAGGCACAGGTATACTACTTGCCAATTTTGCTATTGTTTTCCGCAATCGGTTACAGCACCATGACTGTGTCCGCTCATAGCTTCCCAGGCGCATACGAATACATACCTCTATTTAATATTGCCTTAACCATAAAAATGCTTAGCCTGAATATAATCTCAACAACCTGGATACTAAGTGTATTCCTGCAAAACCTGCTTGTTATCGGATTGATGTATTTTATCTCATTAAAATTGTTCAAAAATGAAAAAAATCAATTTGCTTATTGACAAGAATCATTATTTTAAATTTTTTGGAAAAAAAAGAAGGGAATATTCAAATGGGAACTGTTATTGGAGTATTAATTGTTGTCATTCTAGTCATCGTTGTCATTCGACTCATATAATTTTATTTTGTAATTTCATTTTGAATCAAAACACTATTCAAACAAATCGCTTTGGATAGTATTTCTTGCCACATCAACTTTCTTATGTTGATGTTTTGATATGGACACTAAAGGATCAAACAGGAAATTCATTTTTTTAAATCGCCCCCAAATAGCTATGTCCTATCAGCATAATTGTAATAAGTTTTAAATATGAATGTTGAGGTAAGGAATTGGCAATGAAAAAACAAAAACGCGTCCACGAGGACTCGAACCTCGGACCTTCTGATTCGTAGTCAGACGCTCTATCCAACTGAGCTATGGACGCATTTTATTGTAAAATGACAGATAAAAAAACTAAGCTGGTTTGTCAAATATTTTTCTTTTCATTTATTATATTTATTTGGCGAGTAGATTTTTTTTGTGTACCTAGAAAATACTTGAAATTTCATGGCATATTCTAAAATGCTTATCTATAACTATGGCTAAAATCAGAGGAAATAATAACAGGCAATGAAAAATCATCAACGAATTCTATCCAAGACAATCATTTCTTTTTTATTTGGGGCCATTTTTTATTATTGTGTGTATTCCCCGACACCTGTGCATGCAGACTCTTTCAAGTTTATTGTTGCCAATGATATTGTCAAAGGCGTGAGAAAAAAATTTAAGTCCTTTAATAGCTACCAAGCCGAATTCATTATTGTTTCACAGCAATCAAGAAAAAAAAGTATTCGCAGAGGTAAAGTTTATTTCCGCAAACCAGATAAAATGCGCATGCAGTTTACCAACCCAAGAAACCAAATTGTCATCTCCAACGGCAAAACTGTCTGGCTTTATCTACCTAGCCACAAACTTTTAGGCGAGCAAACACTCACACCAGAAAAAAAAGATAGTCTTTTTACAAAAAATATTCCCATAGGTATGGATAGGCTGTTTTCATTGTATCATTATAGTTTTGCGAAAGGAAAACAACCAAGAGCAGTAGCAATGGACGGGACAAAACAAAAACCAGAGCAATTTTTTATTTTGCAACTAAGACAAAAAGTTATTACCAGTGGTTTTCGAAAAATGCTCGTTTACGTGGATACCAATTTTTTTATTCGAAAAATCGAAGCACAAACCGCTCTGGGTAAAACTGTTACAATGGTTTTTAATAATATTCAAACCGGCGTAGACTTGAAAGATAGTTTATTTATTTTTGATAAAAAGAAATATCCGATTCGCAGTACAGTCAAAAATCCTTTGGTTCAACCTTAAAAAGATTAATTGGCTAGATAAAATACGCGGACAGATATGAGAAGACCTGTATATGAATTTAAAATATTTATGGATTTAAAACTCTTTGGTAATAGGTAATTTTCATGCTCAAGGAATCTTTGGGAGAAAGACTAAAAAAAGAACGAGAACTAAAAAATTTGGATATAAAAACAATATCCAAAGAAACCAATATCATTCCACGTTATATCCAGGCTCTGGAAAACAATGATTTTGATAAATTTCCCAGTGAAACATATTTATTTGGTTTTTTGCGCAATTATGGAGAATATCTAAATATTGACGATGAAGAACTAGTTCATCTTTATCGAGCGCAGCAAATCTCTGAAAGCCAAACTCCTCTGGAAGAACTCACCCGTTCTACCAAGAGAACACCATGGCAATTTCAATGGGACCAAAACAAAACCATTTTGATTGGAAAAATAATCCTGGTGATTGCCGGACTTGCGATTCTTTTCCAGATCGGTTCCATGCTTTTTTCCATGTTGCAAAACCAAAGTATGCAAACAATGGACACTGCAAACCAGAACCAAAAGAATAAAATTCCTGGCTTCAAATCCGTGGAACAAATCCAGCTTATCCGAAGAAAAGCAGAAACACTACTGCAAAAAAACCAGGCAGCTATTTTTCACATAGAGAACCGTGAATACGCGTTTTTGCTATTGGAAAACAATCCAAATGAAAAACGCTCCAGGATAAGGATATTTCCTGGCAAGCAAGAACTATGGCTGCCGCTACGACAGGAAATTGCAACCCAAATACCAAGCTGCAATTATGAAATCACCTTCATTCTAAAAGCCCAAACTACGAATACCGCAAAAATCGAAGTCCGTCAAAACAAATTAATCAACAAAAATCATATTAGCCAAAAAACAAAAACAACAGGTCTTGATCCTAAGGATCTGGCAATAAGAATGAAAATTTCTTTGAATGACAATTCTTATGTAGAAACATACACGGACGGCAAAAAAGTGTTTGCCGGTCTTTTGCACAATGGTAAAGAAATGTTCTGGAACGCCAAACAAATGATTCAAATACATCTTGGAAACGCGGATGGCGTTGTGATCACTGTCAACAATAAAGAATATAAATTTCGTGGAAAAGTCGTAAACAAAACATTTGTCTGGAAAAAAGATCCTTTGGATCCATCCAAATTCCAGATACATGTCAGAGACAATCTATAAATAATGCGGCTTTCCAATATGCCTGATCAATAAAGTATGAACAAACTAAAAGCTTTTATATCCACATTGGGTTGCGACAAAAATCGCGTGGATAGCGAAATCATATTGAAATCATTGTACAATGAAGGAATTGAAGCAACATCCAAAGCTGAAACCGCAGATTTTATTATCATCAATAGTTGCGCATTTTTACAAGATTCCATAAAAGAAAGCCTGGATGCATTTTTCGAGGCAGCCCAAATTAAGTCAGCACAAAACCCAAATGCAAAAATTGTAATGACCGGATGCCTGGTCAGCAGGTTTTCCCAACAGGCATTAATGAAAGATTTGCCGGAAGCTGACTGGATTATCACGCAAGCCCAAATGCAAAAAATGGGCACTCAATTTGCCAAATCCCCAAAAATCAACAAGCCGGACCCTAGCCCAACCAGTCATTGGTTACATAGTGAAGCAACCCGTCTGGATGCAGGTTATGCTTTTATAAAAATCAGTGAAGGATGTGATCGGCAATGCAGTTTTTGTGTCATTCCACAGATACGCGGCAAAATGCGCAGTTTTGAGCCAGCAAAAATAGCGCAAATCATTGAGGAAAAAAGCAAAGCTGGCATCAAAGAATTCAATATCATTTCTCAAGACAGTACGCAATATGGCAAAGATTTGGACCCCAAAAATAGTTTACCAATGTTATTGGAACATTTGATCCAGCAATTGTCAGAAAAACAATGGCTGCGATTAATGTATTTGCATCCGGATTCTATTACGGATACATTATTAAAGCTCATTGCTGGAAACAATGCACTTGTTCCTTACCTGGATATTCCCATGCAGCATATTGCGCCCGGGATACTGTCAAAAATGGCGCGTCAAGGGAATCGAGACAAATATTTGGCATTAATAAACAATATTCGCAACCAGATTCCGAATGCGGCCATACGCAGCTCTTTTATCATTGGTTATCCGGGCGAAACAGAGCAAGATTTTCAGCAATTGTGTGATTTTTTACTGGAAACAAAACTCAACCGTGTGGGATTTTTTATCTATTCTGACGAACCGGGCAGCAAATCTATCCAGCAAAAACCGAAAATCCCTTTAAAAATCAAAAAAGAACGACATCAATATATTTTATCTTTGCAAAATGAAATATCCAAACAAAGATTAACCGAATTGGTGGGGCAGACAGTTCCTATTTTGGTGGAACAAAAAATGGAAAAAGATTATGCTGGTCGCACGATTTGGGATGCTCCGGAAGTAGATGGCCAGGTATTTATCGCAACAACAAAAAATATCACAACCGGTACAATCATAGACGCGCAAATTACTGCCAGCCTTGACCATGATTTATTGGCAGAAATCTAAGTGCATCCAAACAAGGTTCTTAACCCATGAAAAATGACAATAAAAATAAAATTAAAATGCATTTACCAAATTTTTTGACACTTCTTAGGGTGTTATTGGTTCCTGTTTTTATCATGGCTGTGATTGTGCCCAGTTTTTCTTGGCGTATGTTTGCGGTAATTTTGTTCATTTTTGCCTCTGTCACTGACTTCGTAGACGGCGAACTGGCCCGTCGTTGGCAAGTTACTAGTGAATTTGGTAAATTCATGGACCCTTTGGCAGATAAAATGCTGGTAGTGTCGTCTTTATTGGCACTTGTTTACCTGGAAAACCAAATTGAACTTTGGATGGTTCTGGTAATCATTGGCCGTGATTTGCTGATCACTTTTATGCGCTGGCTGGCTATTCATCGAGGCACAAGTTTAAGAACCAGCAGGCTGGGTAAGGTTAAGACCACCTTTCAAATGCTTTCCATTATGATCATCTTATTAATCATCGCTCTGCGCACGCATCCGGAAAGTGCTTCCATCCGCAAACATTTTGAAGAGGCTAAAAAACAAAATATTGCCGCAAAATCTTTTGTGATAAAATACATAACAAGCGGCGAATGGAAAAAAATGCTGGCAGTATCCCCGTATATCCTGATGCTATTGACCACTATTTTTACCATCATCTCTGGCTTGCGCTATATTTTTAGCAATTATCAACTATTTTTGCCCCAA
>CAZCVM010000142.1:0-6429 GCA_964501965.1 uncultured Leptospiraceae bacterium
ATGACGGGGCCTGCTTAAGTACGGTGCTGGGAACAGACAATTTTTATAGTCAAAGTGATGATAGAACCTTGTATCCCAATTAATAATGGGTATTTTTTATTATTCTGTGTTATGATATAGTTTTATCGCTCATTTTTTTATTCATCTTTTCATTCATCTTTTCATTTGTTGACTATGTCATTTCAGTCGATTGTTTCACTCAGATTATTCGATCAAGCAATATTGCCATTAATTTAATATCTTGACATAATCAAGCTCTGAATTACCTATGACCAAAAAATTAGTTTTGGTCCAGTTTTCTAATGAATGAGCATACAAATATTCAATTGTTGCAGCCGGAAATCCTCAATTTTGCTTTGGAGTCTTCTCTCAATGCAGTGGCTTTCGCGGATTTGCAAGGCAATCTTACCTATATCAATGACGCTTTTTTGCGTATGTGGGGCTATACAGCCAAAAGTGAGGTTTTGTCGAGATCCGTTTTGGAGTTTTGGCAGGAACCGGACATGGCTCTGGAGGTGGTCGAGGCCTTGCAAAAAGATGGAATCTGGCAGGGCTCGTTAGTTGCAAAAAAGAATGATCAGACATTTTTTGATGCGCAATTGGCTGCGCATATTGTCAAAAACAAAGAAGCCAATCCCATAGGCTTGATGGCTTCGTTTCAGGATGTCACGGACCGCAAGAAAAATGAAATCAGGCTCCAGGAAAGCAAAAGAATGTTTCAGGCGATTGCCATGACCGCCCAGGACGCGATTGTTTTGATGGATCAAAAAGGCTTGATCCAGTTTTGGAATCCTGCGGCAGAAAAAATATTTGGTTATAGTTATCAAGAAGTCATGGGCAAAGATTTGCATGGTATTCTTATGCCGCAACATTACCGGTCTCAATTTGAACCGGCATTCGCGCATTTCCAAGAAACCGGAAATGGTGCAAGATTGAACAAAGTAACAAAGTTGAAAGCCCGTCTTAGAAACGGAGATGAACTGTCAGTAGAACTTAGTCTTTCTTCTTTTCCTATGCAGGGTGAGACCTGGGTAGCAGGCATTGTGCGCGACGTTTCCCAACAGATACAATATGAAAAAGATTTGATCCGGGCCAAAGAGGAGGCAATCGCTGCCAGCAAAGCCAAATCAGATTTTTTGGCCAATATGAGCCATGAGATTCGCACGCCGTTAAATGGTGTGATTGGTTTTTTGGATTTGCTCATGGAAACCAAAATGGAGCAGACCCAGAGACTTTATCTGGATACAGCCAAAAGCTCGGCTTACGCTTTGTTGGATATTATTTCAGATATTTTGGATTTTTCAAAAATCGAAGCCGGCAAATTGGAGCTGAATATCGAAAGCACAGATTTGGTTGCCATGATAGAGCAGACAGCAGATATTGTCAAGCATCGGGCGCACCAGAAAGGTCTGGAGTTTTTGCTGAATATGGATGCCCGCCTGCCCCGTTATGTGCAGGCAGATTCAGTGCGGCTGCGCCAGGTGTTGGTAAATTTGTTGAGTAACGCGGTCAAGTTTACTGATCAAGGAGAGATAGAGCTACAAGTTGTATTTGATGAAAAAGATAAATCCATTGTTTTTGCGGTGCGTGACTCTGGTATAGGTATCAAAGAAGAAGACAAGAAAATGATTTTTGATTCTTTTTCGCAAGTGGAGTCTTCTTCGGTGCGCCGGTTTGGCGGTACAGGTTTGGGATTGACTATTTCCAATAGTTTGCTGGAAAAAATGGAATCTCATTTGCGATTGGATAGTCAATATGGTCAAGGTAGTACCTTTTCATTTCAGGTGTTTTTGCCCATTGAAAAAGATCAGACCATTGTCACAAATCACAATATCGAGATGGCCAAAGCTTTGATTGTGGATGACAATGAAAACAACCGGATCATTGTCCAGGAAATGCTGCGGTTGAAAAATATTTCCAGTGATCAGGCTGCGAGCGGTGAAGACGCTATTGCGATGTATCAAAAATACGCGGATTATGATGTGGTGATTGTGGATTATCACATGCCTTATATGGACGGTCTGGAAGTAATACAAAAAATCCGTGATTTCAATAAAAGCCGAAATGCAATTTTTATTGAAAAACAAAATGAAAAACAAAATGAAAAACCGGATAAAACACAAAAAGAAACGGGAGACGGCAATAGCACGGATATAGATGATCAGATACGCTCTACTATCGGCGGCAAACAACCTATTCTTTTTTTGCATAGCAGCTCGGATGACAGCATGATTCTGGAAGAATGTCGCAGATTGAATGTTCAATGTGTAATGATTAAGCCAGTCAAAATGCAGGAATTGTTTCAAAACCTAGCCAGTTTAAGCAATCAAATTGTCAAAGAAAAGCAGGATGCGCAAACAGATGGACATGGCACGGATCAAAACGATTCTGAAATGTTGGATGAGTCCGGGCAGCCAAAATCAAAGGCAAACCAGAGCAATGCTTTGTCAAAGGAAAAATTCAAAATCCTTATCGCGGAAGACAATAATGTCAACATGACCCTGGCTTCCCTTATTGTATCCAAGGTATTGCCGGAGGCCATTATTTACAAAGCTTATGATGGTGCCGAGGCTTTGCAATGTTACCGTGATGAGAAACCGGATTTAATATTTATGGACATCCAAATGCCCAAAATGAATGGTTATGAAGTGACCAAAAGTATCCGGCAACTGGAAATAATCAAAAAACAATCCCCCAAAAAGTCGAAAAAAGATGGCAAAAAAGTTGACAATCGAACACAAAAACAACTGAAAAAAAATTCGAGCCCCCAAAAATCCGCGAAGAAAGTACCGATTATCGCGCTCACAGCCGGAACTATCAAGGGAGACCGTGAACGCTGTTTTTCTGTGGGTATGGACGACTATGTCAGTAAGCCGTTTGCTTTGCGGACGATTTATGAAAAAATTGAAAAATATTTGCCCCAAATAAGCCATTGATTGTAGGCTTTATTATTTTTTATGGTTATTTTTATTCTTTTTTGTTTTCTTTAGAATCCTTTTTGTCCCCGGTTTTTCCCAGGAATTTTTCTTCCAGGCGTTTGCGCATTGCTTCTTCATCGTTCAGGCCTTGCGATTTTCGGAATTGGTCATCTATGGATGTGTATTCGGTATGGATCCATTCTTCTTTGGGACACGCGCTTACTCCAAAACCGCGTAAAAAATATCCGCTCGTTCTTTTGTCCTTGGGACAGTATTTGGAAGGCCAACCATTGCAAATAGTACAAAATCCGCCGGCAAAGACTCCTTGCGGTTTGGGCGGAAAACGGGTGGCCGGCGTTTTGGCCAAAGCGTCTACCATGTAACGGCCAAACAATGGCGCAGCGGAAGTACCGCCTGTGCCGGACGCGCCTAGAGAAAAACTGCGGTCATCATAGCCGAGCCAAACAACGGTTGTCAAATCAGGAGTAAAACCGGCAAACCAGCCGTCTGCCCAGTTGTTTGTGGTTCCCGTTTTGCCGCCCACTGGCCGGCGAAATCCGCCGGATCTGCGCAATGTGCCGGCAGTGCCAAAATCAACCACATGCTGCAACAAATTGGTCATAATCCAGTTCAAAGGCTTGGGTAGTATTTGAATTGTGCCTAGTTTTTCTTTGAGGGCCAAGATGCGGCGAATTTCATTTTCAATGTTGACCAGTTCCTGGCCGTCCCTGTCGTTGACATAACGTATCATAAATGGTATCACTTCTTTGCCTTCATTCGCGAAAACGGAAAAACCAGTGGCCAATTCGAATGGCGTGACTTCAGAACCGCCCAGTGAGAGCGAGGGATTGGGAGATAAGCGCGATGGAGATATTCGCATCATCCGTGACGCGATGTCAATAATTCTGTCCGGTCCGATACGGTCAAAAATACGGACAGATATAATGTTGAGCGACATGGCCAATGCGTGTTTGATCACTACCGGCCCTCGGTTTTCTTGACCATAGTTTTCCGGCGTTCAAGTGCCGCCGGCTTCATCCACATGGGTCAAGGGTGCATCCAATTCTACGGAACCAGTGCTGTAGGCACGTGAATCAATGGCCGCAGTATAGACAAAAGGTTTGAACGAAGAACCTGGCTGCCGTCTAGCCTGCATTACGCGGTTAAACTGGTTGTCTGACGCGAATGGCGTGCCGCCTACCATGGTGGAGACATAGCCGGTTTTGGGTTCTATGCTTACCAAAGCTCCCTGGACATGTAAATTGCTATGAAATCCGCTTGCTTCTCTTCGGTACGCGTCCATGGCGTAGCTGGGTTTGCCACCTGCGCTAAGCAATAATGCCAGGTCCAGATCATCCACCAATTCATTGTTTATGGCTCGTTTGAATATTCCTTTGGTGGTTTTGCGCACGTCCAAAGCAGGTAGGGGGATAAACTGCCGTAGAGTAGAATATTTCCAAAATAACGATCTATCAATCCGGCCTGAATAGTATCGATTGTGTTTTTTGGAGCTTTTGTCATAACGTTCCAATGTGGTCCAAAGGTGCTGCTGTCCAACTTTTTGTCGATCCAGATCCAGTGTTGTATAAATTTGCAGACCTTCATTGTATACCCTTTCTTCTCCGAAACGAGCAATCAAAATTTGTCGGACATAGTCGGTGAAATAGGGCGCGTGATCAATTTTTCTACCAAAGGCGTTTTCCGTTGGGGGCCTGTGCTGGATCGATTGGATGTATTTGGGCCAGAAATCCTGGTAGATTTGGTCTGCTAAAGACTGGGTCAGGTAGCCATTGCTCACCATGAGATTCAATATAACGCGGTTTTTGCGATAGCTGCGGTGGGTGTTGCGAATCGGGGAAAAAGTATGCGGTGATTTGGGCAATGCTGCCAGTATGGCACTTTCCGCGATATTGATATCTTTGACATCTTTGTTGAAATAGAAACGTGCCGCTGCTTTGATGCCATAAGCTCCGTGACCAAAATATATCTGGTTGAGATACATTTCCAATATTTCATTTTTTGAAAATTCTTTTTCGATTTGCAAGGCATACACAGCTTCCGTGGCTTTGCGCAGGAAGGTTTTTTCTCCTTTGGTAAACAATCCTTTGACCAATTGCTGGGTTAGGGTGGACCCGCCTTCCACGATGCGCCCGGCGCGAATGTTTTTGATCGCTGCACGCAATATTCCGCCAAAGTCAATGCCGAAATGATTGTAAAAATTGTTGTCTTCCACTGCCAAAAAAGCATGGATCAAATGAATCGGCAATTCGCCATGGCTCACAGGTTCCCTTTTTTCGCTAAACAATTCCGCGATCAATCGACCTTTGATATCAAATAAACGGGTAGGGACTTTGGGCTGAAACGCGATCAATTTTTTCAGTGCTGTTTGGTTTTTTACTTCAGAAATGATGAATCCAAGCATACCTCCGCCGGACAAAGAGGCAAAAATGATTCCGATCAATAGTATTTTTTCCCATAACCGGAGCCGTTTGATTTTTTTGTGATTGATTGAGTTGGGTGTATTTGTTGCGTTTTTTCTCATTTTGTAACCATTGCGGATATTTTTAGTAATTGCAGTGCATTGTATTTTTGAATATGCCAAATATTCGAATTTGGCTTTCTAAGGCAACAATTTTTTCAAATTTATGAATTATTGGTTTTTTGCCTTCCAGTGACCTCCCTTAGGGGAACCGATTCTTTCTAATAGCCCTTTGTTTTTTAATAATGCAATTTGTTTTTCAACAGCTCGTGAGCTTATTTTTAGTTTTTCAGAAATAGCCTCAGCGGAAATTTTTGGATTTTGTTTTATAATACTGATAATTTTCTCCGAACTTTTCTCCGAACCTTTTTCCGAACTTTTCTCCGAACTTCTTGCTTCTTTTGCTAAAGTACGCTCAAAGATGACAGTTACAAAACCAGTGAATTCATATCTTGGCAGAGGGAGTCCGGCTTTTTTCATACTATTGGCGATGCGAGAAATTCCAGTGCCCATTTTTTCTATATATTCTATTCGGTGCAGTAAATTTGCGATATTAGGATTGCGTAAAACACTTTTCCTACCAAAATCTTTTTCATTTAGCCCTTTGGGTAATGAGCCTGGGCTTGAAATTTCGACTCGATCATCAAATATTTCAATCATTACATGAGCACCTTTTTCAAAATAATCTCTATGCGCGATTGCATTGACCACAGATTCTCTTAAAGCATCAAAAGGAATTTCTGAAATTTCTTTACGAGCCAATGAACCATCAAACTCATACCGAATCTGTAAATGTTGCTTCAGAAAAATCATTGCCTGGTCAATATTGCTTACTATGTCATTGTTAAAATCTTTGCTATCAAGGATATGAACTTTTTCTATGCCTTTATATAATGCACAGGTAACATTAGTATGGTGAAAATAATCAGCCAGGTTTTTAGCGAAAAACAATGGAGTGCAATTGTTATAAATGGTTTTTCCTGTTTGGATTTCCGCAATGCCAAGATTTTTTAATATATACTTGTTTTCCAT